>NZ_JCBANC010000024.1:0-83017 GCF_059760815.1 Achromobacter sp. 1012554356
GCTCCGCACAGGGCGGAGCCGCGAAACCCGTGCTTAGCGCACCGGCCAGCCGTACATCAGGCCGCCTTGCGTCCACAGCTTGTTCAGGCCGCGCTCCAGCTTGAGGGGGCTGTCCTTGCCCATCGCGCGGTCATAGCTTTCGCCGTAATTGCCGACCTGCTTGATGATGTTGTAGGCCCACTTGTCGTCCAGACCCAGGTTCTTGCCCATGCCCGGCGTCACGCCCAGGATGCGCTGCACGTTCGGGTTGGTGCTCTTCAACATTTCATCGACGTTCTTGGACGTGATGCCGTATTCCTCGGCTTCCAGCATCGCGTTCAGCGACCAGCGCACGATGTTGAACCACTGCTCGTCGCCCTGGCGGACCATGGGGCCGAGGGGTTCCTTGGACAGGTTCTCGGTCAGGATTTCCCAGTCGTCGGGCTTGGCCAGACGCGTGCGCATGTTGGCGGCGGTATTGGACTTGTCGTTGGTGTAGGCGTCGCAACGGCCCGATTCCAGCAGGCGGAAGTTTTCGTCGTAGTTCTCGACCAGCACGGGCTTGAACGTCAGGCCGCGGCTACGGAAATAGTCGGCCAGGTTCAGTTCGGTGGTGGTGCCGGGCTGCACGCAGATGGTGGCGCCGTCCAGTTCCTTCACGCTCTTGACGTTCATCGCCTTCTTCACGATCAGC
The DNA here is from genome assembly GCF_059760815.1 of Achromobacter sp. 1012554356. Lineage (NCBI taxonomy): Bacteria > Pseudomonadati > Pseudomonadota > Betaproteobacteria > Burkholderiales > Alcaligenaceae > Achromobacter > Achromobacter sp. 1012554356. The sequence goes on from NZ_JCBANC010000024.1 coordinate 674, forward strand.
CCCTGGGCGTCATAGAAGTTCACGCCCACCCCAATCAGGCCCAGCGTGGTGTCGCGAGTCAGGGTCTGCGTGGTGTTGCGCGACAGCATGTCGATTTCGCCGGACTGCAGCGCCGTGAACTTGGCCTGGGCGGTCAGCACATTGCCCTTCACCTTGGAGGCATCGCCGAACATGGCGGCCGCGACCGCGCGGCACATGTCCACGTCCAGGCCGGTCCATTCGCCTTTGCTGTCGAGCACCGAGAAACCGGGAATGCCGGCAAAGCCGCACTGCAGGAAGCCCTTTTTCTTGACGGCCTCGAAGGTCACGCCGGCCTGCGCGCCGGATGCGACGCACAGCAGGGTTGCCGCAATGGCGGAGCTCAGAAACTTGCGCATGGAGATTTCTCCTGGGGATCGAAAGTGATTGAAAAGCGGAAGGGTCGAAAACGGCCAAGCGTGCGGGGTCCGCCCCGGCAAGCCGGAGAGGGTGCGTCGCGCAGTCGGACGGGGTACGGAAAGAGGGGGGGTAGAGCGCCGGCGCGGGGCCGGTCAGTGGGTGCGCCGGTGAATGCGCGTGGCGTAGGGGTGGTACGTACTGCGGAGGGTAAGAATGGGGCTCATCGGCGGCACTGCTACGGCAGGTCTTACGGGTCGCGGAAGACGCAGGCGGTGCTGAAGCCGCGTCGTATTACGTTATGCAATAGGACGTATGATGGCAGCCGTCATACAAGTAAACAAGTAAGGGGATTCCCGTAATTGGCATCACGGGCGGGCAGGCAGGCGGGGTTAAAGCGCCGGGGGATGGGACAGCAGCTTGCGGTAGCGCGCGATACTGTCGCCCAGGTGGCGGGCCATGGCGGCGCGCGCGGCGCCGGGGTCGCGGCGCATGATGGCCGTCAGGATGGCTTCGTGTTCACGTACGTTGCGGATCTCGTACGTTTCCAGTTCTTCGGGGGTCTTGCCGCCGTGCTTGATGTTCAGATCGAGCATGACGTCGCGCACCGCCGCCTTGAGCAGGGCCGGAAAGTGCGGATTGTTGGACGCGCGAGCGATCGACAGATGAAATTCGTAATCCGCCTTGACCGCGGCTTCCATGTCGCGGGTGGCGCGGTTGAAGGCATCAAAGGCCTCGACGATGCCGGCCAGGTCCGCCGCGCTGCGGCGCTCCGCCGCCAGCCCACAGGCTTCCACTTCAAGGCCGGCCCGCAATTCCATGATGTGCAGCGCCCAGCGCGGGTCCGTGGCGGGCTCCACGACAAAGTCGATGGGCTTTTCACGGTCTTCGGTAACGAAAACGCCAATGCCGGGTTTGCTGACCAGGCGGCCGCTCAGGCGCATGGAGGCCACGGCTTCGCGGATGACGGTGCGGCTGACCTCGAATTCGTCGCATAGCGCGTGTTCGGAGGGCAGCTTGTCGCCGGCGCGGTACTGGCGCCCGTCAAGGCGCTTGGTCAGTTCCTCGATGACGAAATCGGTCAGGCGCGAGCGGGGAGGCCGGGCGGGAGTTTGCATTGTCTCTCTTATAGGGAAAATCGCTGCGGGCGAGGCTGGCGGTCTGGCGCGCAGCCGCAAGTGTACGCGTTCCTCTGAAGCCTATTGGGTGTCCGGCCCAAAGGCGTCGGCCGCGCCAGATGCGCGCGGCCGCGAGGAAGCACAGAGGCCATATGACAACATACGGGATGAATTCCGCCAACTTTTCTTTGCATCAAGAAGCAAAACGCCCTCCAGCGGAGGGCGTTCTGGCGGCTAGTCGCGCACGCGGTCAGTGCGAACCGATTATTCGGCGCCGGACTTCTTGATCAGGGCGGCAAGCATTTCCATTTCTTCGCCGGTCAGGTCGGTCAGCGGCGCACGCACCGGGCCGGCGTCGTGGCCGACCAGCTTGGCGCCGGCCTTGACGATGCTGACGGCATAGCCGGCCTTGCGGTTGCGGATTTCCAGGTAGGGCAGGAAGAAATCGTCCAGCAGGCGGTTGGTGGTGTCGCTGTCGCCGGCGGCAATCGCGTGATAGAACTCCATGGCCATCTTGGGCACGAAGTTGAAGACGGCCGACGAGTAGACCGGCACGCCCAGCGCGCGGTAGGCGGCTGCGTAGACTTCGGCGGTGGGCAGGCCGCCCAGATAGGAGAAGCGGTCGCCCATCTTGCGGCGGATGCGGACCATCGATTCGATGTCGCCGATGCCGTCCTTGAAGCCGACCAGGTTCGGGCAGCGGTCTGCCAGGCGGGCCAGGCTGTCGGCCGACAGGCGCGATTGGGCGCGGTTGTAGACGATGACGCCGATATTGACCGACTTGCAGACCTGCTCGACGTGGGCGGCGATGCCGTCCTGCGAGGCTTCGGTCAGGTAGTGGGGCAGCAGCAGGACGCCCTTGGCGCCTTGGCGCTCGGCTTCCTGGGCGTAGGCGATGGCGGTGCGGGTGGGGCCACCGGCGCCGGCCAGGATCGGCACCTTGCCCTTGCAGGTTTGCACGGCGGTGCGGATGACGTCGGAGTATTCGTCGGGGGCCAGCGAGAAGAATTCACCGGTGCCGCCGGCGGCGAACAGGGCCGTGGCGCCATAGGGAGCCAGCCATTCCAGACGAGCCGCATAGCTCTTGGCGTTGAAATCGCCGTTCTGGTCGAAGTCGGTCACGGGGAAGGAGAGCAATCCTTCCGAGACGATGGCTTTGAGTTCCTGGGGAGTCGTCATGGCTGTCTTCCAAATATGAGGAATGGGTATTGAAAAGGCGGTATGCCGTGGCCGCGGCGTTATTCGATCCGCGATGTCAGTCATCGTACAACATATAAGTTGGCCTTACAACGGTTGCAGGGTAGAAATGTTGTCGTACAACAAGCCATGCATTTCTTCCGAATCTAGGAATTTCCCTATGTTGAACGGAGAACTGGCCCGCGCTATTCTCAGCGCTCATTGTCGTACGACAACGTACAAGAAACACGACAATTCCAAATCTCTAGGAGACAAGTTTGAAGGTATTTCCCCTGTTGAGCCGCCTGTCGGCCGTCCTGGCCGTCGCCACCGCGTTTGCCGCACCCGTCCACGCCGCCGATGACTGGCCCTCCGGCAAGGCCATCACGCTGGTCGTCCCGTTTGCGGCGGGCGGCACGTCCGACATCCTGGGCCGTCTGATCGCGCAGGAATTGGGCACTTCGCTCAAGCAGACCGTCGTCGTTGAAAACAAGGGCGGCGCCGGCGGCGTGCTGGGCGCGGACGCCGTGGCGCGCGCCAAGCCGGACGGTTACACGCTGCTGCTGGGCACGATCGCCACGCACGCGATCAATCCGTCGCTGCTGCCCAGCATCAACTACAACGCCGCAAAGGATTTCTCGCCCGTGATCCTGTTGGGCAGCATTTCCAATGTGCTGCTGGTGGGCGCGAACGAGCCCTACAAGTCCGTGCAGGATGTCGTCGCGGCCGCCAAGACCAACCCCGACACGATCGCCTTCGGCTCGGCCGGGCAGGGCACGTCGCAGCATCTCTCGGGCGAAGTGTTCAAGCAGCTGACGGGCGCGCACCTGACGCACGTGCCGTACCGCGGCAGCGCGCCGGCCATTTCGGACCTGATCGGTGGTCAGATCCCCAGCTCGTTCGAAACCGCCCTGGTCGCATTGCCCTACGTGCAAAGCGGCAAGGTGCGCGCGCTGGCGGTCACGTCCGCCAAGCGCACCGCCGTGCTGCCGGACGTGCCCACCATGCAGGAAGCAGGCGTGGCCGGTTTCGACGTCAGCAGCTGGCAGGCGATCTACGCGCCGGCCAACACCCCGCCGGCCGTGGTCGAAAAGCTGAACAAGACGATCGCCGACATCGTGGCCAAGCCCGAAGTCGCCGCCAAGATGCAGGGACTGGGCCTGGCCTACACGCCGAACACGCCCGCCGAGTTCACGGCATTCCAGACGGCCGAGCAGGCCAAGTGGGCCAAGATCATTGCCGATGGAAAGCTGAAGGCGCAGTGATTGCGAAGTTGGGTATGTGAGCCTGGCGCGGGGAGTCGATCCTTGCGCCAGGTTTTTTTATTGGGCGGCACGTTTGATTCGCGCACGGTGGCTGGGCTTGCAATGGGCGTCTCAGTAGGTGTCTGACACCCGTTGTGATGCTGCAACAACTTGCCGGGCATCTCCCTAGGGTGTCAGACACCTTTTGCGAGGGTGTAAGACACCCCCGGGCACGCCGTGGCGCTTTGGAGATGCGTGGATACCCGTTGATGCGGCGAATCGGGGCTTGCAATGGGTGTCTCAGTAGGTGTCTGACACCCGTTGTGATGCTGCAACAACTTGCCGGGCATCTCCCTAGGGTGTCAGACACCTTTTGGGAGGGTGTAAGACACCGCTGGGCACGCCGTGGCGCTGGAGATGGGTGGATACCCGTTGATGCGGCGAATCGGGGCTTGCAATGGGTGTCTCAGTAGGTGTCTGACACCCGTTGTGATGCTGCAACTACTTGCCGGGCATCTCCCTAGGGTGTCAGACACCTTTTGCGAGGGTGTCAGATACCTTTTGGGCACACCGTGGCGCTCGAACAACGGGTGTCTGACACCCACGTGCACCGCGCGCCAAATGGCGTAGGCCCCGGGCCGCGTGATGCGGCGCCGGGGCCTACGGCTGGTCCGAGGCAACGCCTAAAGCCAGGCGTCAACCCATTACGCGTTGGCCAGCTTGCCGTCGACCATGCGCGTCAGGCCGAGCGGGTTGGCGCGCTTGATGCCGTCGGGCAGCAGGGCGTCGGGCAGGTCCTGGTAGCAGACCGGGCGCAGGAAGCGGCGGATCGCCGTGGCGCCCACCGACGTCGAGGCCGGATTCGACGTGGCCGGGAACGGGCCGCCGTGGACCATGGCGTGGCTTACTTCCACGCCGGTCGGGTAACCGTTGGCCAGGATGCGCCCAGCCTTGCGTTCCAGCACCGGCAGCAGTGCGCGGGCGTCGTCCACGTCGGCGCCGTCCACGAACAGCGTCGCGGTCAGTTGGCCTTCCAGGTGCTCGGCCACGGCGCGGACCTGCGCGGCATCCTTGCACGCGACGACCAGCGAAGCGGGGCCGAAGACTTCGGCTTCCAGTTCGTGCGAAGCCAGGAACTGGTCGGCGCTGGCGCCAAACACCACGGCGCCGGCGGCGTTGCATGCCGGGTTCGAGGGTTCACCGCGGCCGACCGTCGACACGCTGGCGTGACGGGCCAGGGCGTCCGCGCCTTGCTCATAGGCCGAGAAGATGCCCGGCGTCAGCATGGTGGCGGCGCCCTTGGCCTTGACGGCCTCGGCGGCAGCCTTGCGGAAGCGGTCCAGCGCCGGACCTTCGATGCCGATCACCAGGCCGGGATTCGTGCAGAACTGGCCCACACCCATCGACAGCGAATCCACGAAGCCCTTGGCGATGGTCTCGGCGCGCGCTTCCAGCGCGGCCGGCAGCAGGAAGACGGGGTTGATGCTGGACATTTCCGCGTACACGGGAATCGGCACCGGGCGGGCGTTGGCGGCGGCGACCAGCGCCAGACCGCCACGGCGCGAACCGGTGAAGCCAATTGCCGTGATGGCCGGGTGGGTCGCCAGTGCGGTGCCGATTTCGTTACCGGCGCCGAACAGCAGCGAGAACGTGCCTTCGGGCAGGCCGTGCTTGGCGACGGCTTGCTGGATGGCGCGGCCGACCAGCTCGGACGTGCCGGGGTGGGCATTGTGCGCCTTGACGATCACCGGGCAACCGGCGGCCAGCGCCGACGCGGTGTCGCCGCCCGCGACCGAGAAGGCGAGCGGGAAGTTGCTGGCGCCGAACACCACCACGGGGCCCAGGGGAACGTTGGCCAGGCGCAGGTCGGCGCGCGGCAGCGGCTGGCGCTCGGGTTGGGCCGGATCAATGGTGGCGTCCAGGAAATACCCGTCGCGAACGACGCGGGCGAAGAGGCGCAGCTGGCCGACCGTGCGGCCGCGCTCGCCTTGCAGGCGGGCGACGGGAAGGCCGGTTTCCTGGTGCGCGCGCTCGATCAGCGCATCGCCAATGGCCACGATGTTTTCAGCAATGCTTTCAAGGAATTGCGCGCGCGTCTCCAGCGGCAGGGCGCGGTACGCGTCGAAGGCGGTACGGGCCAATTCGGCGGCGCGCGACACGTCGTCAGCGGAGCCAGCGGGGTAGGCGGGTTCCAGGCGTTCGCCAGTGGCGGGGTTGATGGCGTGCTGGGCAGCGCCCGCGCCCAGGACGGCGGTCGAGCCGATCAACATCTGGCCGGTCAAGTTCATGGTCATCTCCAAAAATAGACGCCGATCCGAAGGATGGGCGTTTTCGCCCCCGACGGGTCCGGGGAAAAAAATGCCCCCGGACCGGGGGCAGATAGAAGGGGTCAGGGCAAGCCGATCACTCGGCGCCGGACTTCTTGATCAGGGCGGCGAGCATTTCCATTTCTTCGCCGGTCAGGTCGGTCAGCGGCGCGCGCACCGGGCCGGCGTCGTGGCCGACCAGCTTGGCGCCGGCCTTGACGATGCTGACGGCGTAGCCGGCCTTGCGGTTGCGGATTTCCAGGTAGGGCAGGAAGAAATCGTCCAGCAGGCGGTTGGTGGTGTCGCTGTCGCCGGCGGCAATCGCGTGATAGAACTCCATGGCCATCTTGGGCACGAAGTTGAAGACGGCCGACGAGTAGACCGGCACGCCCAGCGCGCGGTAGGCGGCTGCGTAGACTTCGGCGGTGGGCAGGCCGCCCAGGTAGGAGAAGCGGTCGCCCATCTTGCGGCGGATGCGGACCATCGATTCGATGTCGCCGATGCCGTCCTTGAAGCCGACCAGGTTCGGGCAGCGGTCTGCCAGGCGGGCCAGGCTGTCGGCCGACAGGCGCGATTGGGCGCGGTTGTAGACGATGACGCCGATGTTGACCGACTTGCAGACCTGCTCGACGTGGGCGGCGATGCCGTCCTGCGAGGCTTCGGTCAGGTAGTGGGGCAGCAGCAGGACGCCCTTGGCGCCTTGGCGCTCGGCTTCCTGGGCGTAGGCGATGGCGGTGCGGGTGGGGCCACCGGCGCCGGCCAGGATCGGCACCTTGCCCTTGCAGGTTTGCACGGCGGTGCGGATGACGTCGGAGTATTCGTCGGGGGCCAGCGAGAAGAATTCACCGGTGCCGCCGGCGGCGAACAGGGCGGTGGCGCCGTAGGGAGCCAGCCATTCCAGACGAGCCGCATAGCTCTTGGCGTTGAAATCGCCGTTCTGGTCGAAGTCGGTCACGGGGAAGGACAGCAGGCCTTCCGAAACAATGGCCTTGAGTTCTTGCGGAGTCGTCATGTTGCGCTCATCCCTAAATGGCCGTCGCAGGCGAAAGGTTGGTGCTTGCGAACGGGATGCGGTGGTAAAAGGTGAGTCATCGTACAACATCAAATTGCCGGATTCAAGGCGTGTCCCCATGGGGCGCGGCATTTACAAGGGGAAACCCGAAATTCCTTTCTGATGCCTTTCAGCGATATTCTCTTGGTTGTACGATAACGTACGGTGCCCGCAGCGGGGCATCCATCAGGCTAAAGGATTCATCATGCAGGTTGCAGTCGAGCAGGCCCCGGTCCTCATCAAGATTCATCCCGACGACAATGTCGCCATCGTGGCGAACGACGGCGGATTGCCTGCGGGAACCGTTCTGCCCGACGGGCTTCAATTGGTTGACGCCGTGCCGCAAGGGCACAAGGTGGCGCTGACCGATCTGGCCGAGGGTGACGAAGTCAGGCGCTACAACGTGGTGGTCGGTTACGCCGCCAAGGCCCTGCCGCGCGGCAGCTGGATCAACGAGCGCGTCACCACCATGCCAACGGCCCGCACGCTGGAAGACCTGCCGGTCTCCACGCGGATTGCGCCGCTGCCGCCGCTCGAGGGCTACACCTTCCAGGGCTATCGCAACGCGGACGGCACCGTCGGCACGCGCAACATTCTTGCCATCAGCACCACCGTGCAGTGCGTGCAGGGCGTGGTCGAACATGCGGTGGCGCGCATCCGCCGCGAACTGCTGCCGCTGTATCCCAACGTGGACGACGTGGTGGGCATCGAGCACACCTACGGCTGCGGCGTGGCCATCGACGCGCCGGGCGCAGCGATTCCGATCCGCACACTGCACAACATCGCCCGCAATCCGAATTTCGGCGGCACGTCCATGGTGGTCAGCCTGGGCTGTGAAAAGCTGCAGCCTGAACGCCTGCTGGCGCCCACCGCCATTCCGATCCGCGCCGGCGAAGGCATGGGCGGCAACGGCGTGGAGACGATCGTGCTGCAGGACGAAGAGAACATCGGCTTCGATTCGATGATCCAGCTCATCATGCGCACGGCCGAGCGCCACCTGCAGAAGCTCAATGCCCGTCAACGCGAAACCTGCCCGGTGTCGGACCTGACCGTCGGTGTGCAATGCGGCGGCAGCGATGCGTTTTCCGGTGTGACGGCCAACCCCGCCGTGGGCTTTGCCACCGACCTGCTGGTGCGCGCTGGCGGCACGGTGATGTTTTCCGAGAACACCGAGGTGCGCGACGGCATCGACCAGCTGACTGCCCGCGCCGAAACGCCTGAAGTCGCCGACGCGCTGATCCGCGAAATGGCCTGGTACGACGCGTATCTGCAGCGCGGCATGGCCGATCGCAGCGCCAACACCAGCCCCGGCAACAAGAAGGGCGGCCTGTCGAACATCGTCGAAAAGGCCATGGGGTCGATCGTCAAGTCGGGTTCGTCGCCGATCCATGGCGTGCTGTCGCCCGGCGACCGCCTGACGCGCAAGGGCCTGATCTTTGCGGCCACGCCCGCCAGCGACTTCATCTGCGGCACGCTGCAACTGGCCGCCGGCATGAACCTGCACATCTTCACCACCGGCCGCGGCACGCCCTACGGGCTGGCGCAGGTGCCGGTCATCAAGGTCGCCACGCGCTCGGCGCTGGCGCGCCGCTGGCACGACCTGATGGACGTGGATGCCGGCGTCATCGCCACCGGCCAGGCCTCGATCGAGGAAGTGGGCTGGCAGCTCTTTCAGATGATGCTGGACGTCGCCAGCGGCAAGAAGCAGACCTGTGCGGAAAAGCTCAAGCTGCACAACGCTCTGGCGCTGTTCAACCCGGGCCCCGTGACCTGATCGGGGACCCAATCCGTCCGTAGCGCCATCGCAGAATAAAACCACCGAGAGGAGACAGCCGATGGAAATTGACCCGCAAGTCCAGGCCGGCCGGCGCCGGCTGCTGGGCGCCGCGCTTGCTCTGGCCCCCGCCAGTCTCGTGCACGCGCAGTCTTTCAGCTTCACCCCGCAGCAGCGCTACCCGGATCCCTCGGTCCGGATTCTGGACCCGGAATTCGCCAAGTTCCGCATCTACAGCAGCAGCGTGGAGCAACTGGCTACCGGCTTCCGCTGGCTGGAAGGCCCGGTCTGGTTTGGTGATGGCCGCTACCTGCTGGTGTCGGACATTCCCAACGACCGAATCCTGCGCTGGGACGAGACCACCGGTCAGATCAGCGTGTTCCGACAGCCGTCCAACTTCAGCAACGGGCTTGCGCGCGACCGCCAGGGCCGTCTGCTGGCCTGCGAACACCTGACCCGCCGCGTCACCCGGACGGAGTACGACGGCAGCATCACCGTCCTGGCCGACCGCTTCGATGGCAAACGCTTCAATTCGCCCAACGACATCGTCTGCCAGCGCAACGGCGCCATCTGGTTCACCGATCCGCCTTTCGGCATCGGCGGACACTGGGAAGGCGACAAGGCCACGCCAGAGCTGCCGCATTCCGTCTATCGCATCGATCCCGCCAACGGCCGCGTGACGCTGGCGCTTGCCGATCTGGCCGGCCCCAACGGCCTGTGCTTTTCGCCAGACGAGAAAGTGCTGTACATCGTCGAGTCGCGCCACCAGCCCAACCGCGTGATCTGGGCCTTCGACGTGAGCGCGGAAGGCGCGCTGTCGAACAAGCGCGTGCACGTCGACGCGCAGGGACCCGGCGCCATCGACGGCATCAAGTGCGACGAGGCCGGCAACCTGTGGTGCGGCTGGGGCAGCAACGGATCGCCCGACGCCAAATCCGAGGATCTGGACGGCGTGATGGTCTTCAATCCCGCCGGCAAGGCGATTGGCCACATCCGGCTGCCGGAACGCTGCGCCAATCTTTGCTTCGGCGGCGCCAAGCGCAACCGCCTATTCATGGCGAGCAGCCATTCGCTCTATGCCCTGTACGTGGAGACCCGCGGCGCGGCATAGGCACATCCCCACCGCGGCCTCACCAGGCCGCGGGACACTTCAACACACATACCAAACAGTGTGGAGACAGCATGAACCCGAGCAAGAGACAGTTTCTGGGCAGCGCCGCGGCGCTTTGCCTGACGCCCCTGGTGCCGGCATGGGCCCAATCGGCGCAATGGCCGACGCGGCCCGTGCGCATTGTCGTGCCTTACCCGCCCGGCGGCTCGTCGGACATCATCGCGCGCATCCTGGCGCCCCGCCTGGCCGAAGTGCTCAAGCAGACCGTCGTCGTCGAGAACAAACCTGGCGCCAATGGCAACCTGGGCGCCGGCCTGGTGGTGCAGTCGGCGCAGGAAGGCCACACGGTCCTTCTGTGCGACGTGGGCGCGCTGGCGATCAGCCCGTCCGTCTACACCAAGCTGACCTTTGATCCGTCCAAGGACCTGCGCGCCGTGGGCATGCTGGCGTACTCGCCGCACGTGCTGGCCGTGCATCCCGACGTGAAGGCCAAGACCGTGCAGGATCTGGTCGAGCTGTCCAAGAAAGAACGCATCAACTTTGCCGTCACCGCCATCGGCAGCGCGCCGCACCTGGCGGCTGTCGCGGTTCAGCAGGCCACCGGCGCGCAATGGGAATACGTGCCGTACAAGGGCGGTTCGCAGGCGGTCACCGACACCATCGGCGGCCAGACGCAGATCATCATGAACGGCCTGCTGGCCACGCTGCCGCACATCAAGTCCGGCAAGCTGCGCGCGATCGCGATTTCCAAGAGCGAGCGCATGAAGCTGGTGCCGGACATCCCCACCATCTCCGAGCAAGGCGTGAAGGGCTTTGAATCCGGCACGTGGCAAGGCGTGATGGCTCCGTCCAACATGACCGACCCCGTGGCGGCCCAGCTGCAGGCGCTGATGGCGCAGATCGTCACGCAGCCGGACGTCACGGCGCAGTTGAACGAGCAGGGCGCCGAGATCGTCACCAAGAGCCCGGCCGAGCTTGCGCAGTTCTTCAGCAGCGAGCGCGCACGCTGGGCCAAGGTCGTGGCCAGCACCGACATCCGCCTGGACTGATCGGGTTTGGCCACCGATTCTCCGCCTTGCTAGGGGCGGGGGATCGGGAGCACACTGGAATGGCATCCAGGCTTCGGCCTGGAGCGATTCCCGTGGAGCACCATCAATGAAAGCCTCGTTCGCGGCGTTGGTGTTGGCGGCATTGGGAGCGTTATCCACCCTGGCAAGCGCGCCAGCGCTGGCGCGCGATCCGCCTCCGACAGTGCCATCGCCGCCCGCATCCGCCCGCGTCGTGCCGGATACATGCCTGGGCACCGACTGCCCGCGCATCGTGGACCCGGGCAAGATCAATCGGGATTGCCTCGGCACGTCATGCCCGGGCTCCCGCTATCCGCCGCCTGCGTCAACGCCCGCGCGGCCGCAGGATCAGCCTGGGCTGAAGGCGCCCACCCGGACATGGCTGCCGCCGTTGCCGCCCCGGCCGGGCCAGGCGCCCGTGGGCCCGCTGACGCCGGCGCCCGCCTTGCCGCGATAAGTGTGGGGCTCGGGCGTTATTCGTCGCACATGCGCAGACTATCCCGGTAGGGCTCGGCCTGCGTCATGCCGGCCAGCACCTCGCGCAGCGTCGCCTGGACGAGCTTGACGGCCTGCGTCAACGGACGGCTCGATGCCGTCGCCACCATGAGGCGGGTGGACAGGCCCGGGTCGACGATCCGGCGGGCGATCAGCTTGCCCGACGCGACTTCATTCATCACGGCGGGCAGGGCCAGCACAGTGTGCGCCAGGCCTTCGACGACGATGTCCTTCATCAGCTCCAGCGCGTCCATTTCGAAGACCACGTTGAGCGGCATGTCGGCCTGCGTGGCCGCCTGTTCCAGCGTGCGGCGCAGGCCGTGATTGCGCGTGGGCAGCGCCAGCGGCAGATCACGCAGCGCTGTGAACGGGATGGCCGGCATCGCACGCGCGGCGGGCGACAGACCTTGCGGCGGAGACACCAGCGCAAGATCCAGTTCGGCCAGGGGCGACACCGCGATGTGCTGCGACCGCCGCGCGTCGTGCAGCACGGCAATGTCCACGCGGGCATTGGTCAGCCATTCATGCACGTAGCCGCTATAGCCCGTGATGACGTTGAGTTGAATCCGAGGGTGCCGGCGCCAGATCTCGGCGACAAGCCGCATGCCCACCATGTGACAGAGCGTGGGCGTGAGCCCAAGCATGACCTGGCCTGACGGCGATTTCTGATCGTTATGGAACTCGGTTACCACGTGATCCATCTGCCGCATGAGCGGACGCAGCCGGTCCAGCAGCTTTTCGCCGTCGGGCGTCAGCGACACGCCGCGCCCGTTGCGGTAGAGCAGGGCGCAGCCACATTCGTCTTCCAGCTTGCGCACCTGCCTGCCGAGCGCCGACTGAGCAATGCCGAGCACCGATGCCGCCCGGGAAAAGCTGCCCAGATCCGCGACGTGGATCAGGTTTTCGATCTTGCGTAGGTCCATCGTCTCCGGAGCACGGCGGCCATGCTGCTGCAGGCGCCGCTGTCTCATTCTTGTATATCTGGTTGCCAGAGTATGCCTAGTTGGCCCGGGGATGCCAATCTAGAATGCCCTGGACCTTTTCCTGCCGGGGCCCAAGCTTATGTCCGCATCCGCAACACCGAACACTTCCGCCCACGCGTTGATCCAGGTGTTGGCCGACAATGCCATCGACCGCGTGTTTGTGGTTCCCGGCGAAAGCTATCTGGGCGTCCTGGACGCGCTGCATGATTTTCCCGGCATCGACGTGGTGACGTGCCGCCACGAAGGCGGCGCGGCGTTCATGGCCTGCGCCGATGCGCGTCTGACGGGGCGCCCCGGCGTGGTGATGGTGTCGCGCGGACCGGGCGCCGCCAATGCCGCGATCGGCGTGCATGCGGCGCAGCAGGACGCCGTGCCGATGATCCTCTTGATCGGCCAGGTGCCGAAAAAAGACGTGCGCAAGGAAGCGTTCCAGGAAATCGACTATCAAAAGATGTTTGGTTCCATGGCCAAGTGGGTGGTCGAGGTGACCACGCCCGAGGAACTGGCGGTTGCCGCGTTCAAGGCCGTGCGGGTCGCGATGGCCGGCACGCCCGGGCCGGTGGTGATGGTGGTGCCCGAAGACGTGCAACAGGCGTTGGTGGACCAACACGACTGGATAGCAACGCCTGAAGTCCCTTCACAACCCGCGCCGGATGGGCTGGCGCATGTCCACACGCTGCTGTCCCGCGCACACAAGCCGCTGATCATCGCGGGTGGCGGATTCAACCGTCCGGGCGGCCGCGAAGCGCTGATGCGTCTGGCGGTGCGTCACGCCATTCCGGTGGCAGTCTCGTTCCGCCAGCACGACCTGTTTCCCAACACGCATCCGCTGTATGCGGGCGACCTCGATCTGTCGACGCCAGCCGCGCAGGTGGCGGCGCTGGATGCGAGCGACCTGATCCTGGCGCTGGGCACACGGCTGGGCGACATCACGACGCAGGGCTACACATTTCCCGCGCATCCGCGGCCGCGACAGACGCTGGTGCACTGCTATCCGGATCCGCACATCGTGAATCAGCATTTCGCGGCCGATGTGGGATGGGTGGCAGATCCCACGGCCACGGCGGCGGCGCTCGCCGAACTGCCGGCCACGGGCGAAGGGTTGGCGCGCGACGACTGGGCAGCCACGCTGCGCGCGATTCGGGAACGGATGGCGGCATGGCCAGACGCGGCGGGGCGCGCCGTAGACGACCGCATTCCTTTCTTCCAAGTGGTCCAGGCGCTGGCGGCGCAGGCGCCCGCGGACGTGGCGATATGCCTGGATGCCGGCACCTTTGCCGCGCCGGTGTACCGGCATTTCCCGTTCGTTTATCCGCAACGGCTGCTGGCCTCGCAATCCGGCGCGATGGGCTACGGGACGCCGGCGGCCGTTGCCGCGCAGTTGCGCGATCCCAAGCGCCGGGTCGTCTGCATGGCGGGAGACGGCGGCTTCACGATGACCGGCAACGAAATGGCCGCGGCGGCCGAGCGCGGGCTGCCCATCCTGTTCATCGTCGCCAACAACAACTGCTACGGCTCGATCCGGCTGCACCAGGCGCGCACGTATCCCGGGCGGTACGTGGGCACCGATCTCGCCAGCCCCGACTTCACGATGATGTCGCGCGCCTTCGGCATCCAGTCCGAATACCTGACGCGCGCCGATCAACTGCATGACGCCATCGCACGCGGCCTGGCATCGGACGCGCCGTACCTGCTGGAAGTGCGCAGCAGCCTGGGCGCCATCCTGCCCGCCGGCGTGAGCCACGCGGCAGGCGTCGACCTTGCGCCGCGCAGCGGGCATCAATCCTTGTAGCCCGGGTCCTTGCGGTCCATCAGGCGCAGCATGGCGGGCCATTCCAGGTCGCCAAAAGGCCGGCGGGTGCCGGGCTGGTACAGCAGCCACGTCTTTTCGATGACCTCGGGCGGCGGCAGGCAAAGCTCACGTCCCGAGCTCAGGGCGTCGACCTGCGCCTTGCAGGCCATCTCCAGCCAATAGAGCGTATTGAACGCCTGTGCGATAGACGGGCCTGCCGCCAGCAGCCCATGGTTGCGCAGGATCATCGCATCGGACGATCCCAGGTCCGCCACCAGGCGCCCGCGCTCGTCCAGGTCGATGGCGACGCTTTCGTAGTCGTGATACGGAATCTTCGCAAACCGCATCGCGGTCTGCGTCAGCGGCAGCAGACCGCATTGCAGCGCCGACACGGCCATGCCTGCCCGCGTGTGCGTATGGATGACACACGCCACATCGTGCCGCGCCCCGTGCACCGCACTGTGAATCACATAGCCTGCGGCGTTGATGCCGTAGCCGGAAGGCTGATCCAGAATGTTGCCGGCCAGATCGATCTTGACGAGGCTGGACGCGGTGATCTCGTCATACATCATGCCGTAGGGGTTGATGAGCAGATGATCGTCGGTGTCCGGGATGCGGGCGGTGATGTGGTTGTAGATCAGGTCGCTCATGCCAAAGTGCGCCACCAGCCGGTAGCACGCGGCCAACTGGACGCGCGTGTCCCATTCCTGGCTGCTCATTTCCGCTTTTGTGTTCATGGTTGCCGTTTCCTTGTCAGTCCGTGCCTTTCACGTTGAATTCGCGGACCACATTGCCCCACGATTCGTACTCGGATTTCATCATCGCCCCGAACCGCGCCGGCGATTCGGTGGTGCGGACCTGCGCGCCCAGGTCCGCGAGCTTGTCGCGCACGGCGGCATCGGCCAGCACGGCGTTCATTTCGCGGGCCAGCTTTTCCTGGATGGCGGGCGGTATGCCGGCCGGCGCAATCAGTCCCAGCCACGCGCCCATGTCAAAGCCCGGAAAGCCTTGCTCCGCGACGGTGGGCACGTCGGGCAGCGTGGGCACGCGCTCCGGCGTGCTGACGGCCAGCGCCTTCAAGCGGCCCGCCTTCACCATGGACAGCGACGACACCATCGTGTCGAACGTCGCGTAGGTACGCCCGCCCACGATGTCCGTCTGCGCCTGGCTGCTGCCCTTGTACGGCACATGGACCATCGTCGCGCCTGCCTTGGACAGCAGCACGGACGTCACCAGGTGGCTTGTCGTGCCGACGCCGGTGGTGCCGTAGGTGTATTGCCCCGGCTTGGCCTTCACGGCGGTCAGGAAGTCGGTCAGATTGCGCGCCGGGTTGTCGGCGCTGACGACGAACAGGTAAGGCAGCCAGGTGATCAATCCGATAGGCGCAAAGTCCTTGCGCGCGTCGTAGTTCAGGTTGGGGTACACGTGCGGATTGATCGCCTGCGGCGCGGACGCGCCGATCATCAGCGTGTAACCGTCGGGTTTGGCGCGCGCACCCAGGCCCGCCGCGATGGAGCCGCCCGCACCCGGCTTGTTCTCCACGATGAATTGTTGGCCCATGCGCTGCGCCAGCCGTTCGCCCAGCAACCGCGCCACCGTGTCGGTCGCCGTACCCGGCGGAAAGCCCACCAGGATGGTCACCGGCTTGGCGGGGTAGGGCTCGTCCTGGGCTTGCGCGGCGCTGCCCGCCGTCCATAGCGTGGCAGCCAGCGTGACGGCCAGTATTCTTGCGTGTCGCATCTGTCGTCTCTCCAGTCTTTGTTGTTGAATGGCGGGAGAGCGCTGGCGCCGGCCCGCATCGGGCCCGGCTCCTCGACCGCTCCGACGCCTTTTACGGTCGCACACCGCAGGGGCGGGTTCAATGACACCGCGGGCCAAGCAGATAGCGCGAAACGGCATAGACGATGCACGGCGCCGGATGCCGCAGGTATGATGACTTCCTTTCCGCCTGTCAATTTCCGCACCGGCCCACGCGCGCCGGTCTTTCCGAAGACGCCACCCCATGAACGACCGCCTGCAGCAGACCTTGCGCCGTTTCGACGACTACAACGCCGCCGACCCCAACACGTTTACCTGGGAAGGCGAATCCTGTCCGCAGGAGCTGTTTCTTGCGCGCAAGTTGCACGAATGGGTCATGAAGCTGGCGCCCGATGCGTCCGAGCCGCTGATCCTGGCGTCCCGATGCCAGCACATCGGCCGCTGGGAGATCGCGCGCGCCAGCTATCCGGAAGGCCGCATCGGCTATCTCACGTGGCGCAAGGCGCTGGCGCGGCATCACGCCGGCATTGCGCAAGCGATCATGAAGGAGACGGGTTACCCGCAAGCGGACGGCGAGCGCGTGGCGGCGATTTTGATGAAGCAGGGGATCAAGCAGGATCCGGATGTGCAGGTGATGGAAAACGCGCTTTGCCTGGTGTTTCTGCAATACCAGTACGAAGCCTTCTATCCTGCCCACGAAGACAAGATCGTCGAGATCCTGCGCAAGTCCTTGTTGAAGATGGACGGCTCGGGTCATCAGCAGGCCATGACGCTGACCTATTCGGATCGGGGCATGGGCTACATCAAGCAGGCGCTGGCGGCGCTGGAGCCGGCAGGCTAGATACTGCTGCGTCCATGCAGAAAGGCCTGCGCCCGGCCGGGAAACGTTATCCCGGCCGGGCGCAGGCCTGAATTGCTTAGCGCGGGCTTATTCGGACGCTTGGGGCTTGACGTCTTCCGGCTTGACGTCGGCAGGCGTGACGTCTGCGGGCGTTGCACCTTCCGTCTTCACATCCGCGGCTTTCACATCCGCGGCCTTCACATCCGCGGCCTTCACATCCACCGCTTTCACGTCTGCGGACGTCGCGTCGGCAGGTTGCGTGTCGGACGCGGCGTCACCAGCCGGCGCGGGCGTTTGTTCGGCAGCCGTCTGCGCCTTTTTCTCGGCCCGTGCGCGCGCGGCATTGCGGGACGCATTGCGCGACGCCATGCGCTTGGCGTGACGCGCTTCGTTGGCGGTCACGGCGCCGGCGGGTTCGCCGTTCAGGTCCACGCGCGGCGCGTCCTCGACCATGCTGGCCCAATAGCGGCGGCCATCGCACCACGTCTTGACGGCTTCCTTGATCTGCGCCTCGTCGAGCTGCAGTTGCTCGGCGTGCTGCACCAGGTCCGCCAGCACGCCCAGCTTGAGGGGCACCTTGGGGGCGGGGTTCTTGGGGAACGCCTTGGGAAAGTGACGTTGCAGGCGCGAAATGGCGACGACCACGGGATCGACCGGCGTCTCGCGCTTTTCGGGACGCGGCGCACGCTGGCCCTTGTCGCCGCCTTGCGCGCGCTTTGCCTTGTCTCCGCCTTGCGGACGCGGACCCTTGCCGGCGCCTTGCGGGCGGCGCGGCTTGTCCGTGCCTTGCGGACGCGATTCGTTCTTGGAGCCTGCCTTGTCAGGCGACTGCTTGATAAGCAATTCCCGGATCGCGGCTAATTGTTCTAGTCCCATGTGCTACACAAAAAAAAGGTTGAGGCGGCGAGCGTAACTGCTATGCCGTGAAAACCGCTACCCGGAGAGGATCACGAGCAGCGCCAGCGACAGCAGAATGCCGAACGCGGCCAGGGCAAACGGCAGTAGTAGAACATACACGCCGCGTTCCTGCCCCCGTCCATGTGCCAAACCGGCCGCAATCGACATCCGGACCGGAGAAAAAATCCCCATTGACGTGCCCGAAACGTGCAGCAGCGCGGCGGCTGCGGGCACGTTCAGACCGGCCTGAAGCGCTAATGATAGCTGGGAAGACATGAACAGGCTGTTCGGCGCGTTGCCGCTGTTGGCCAGAATGCCGAACGTGCCGGCCAGAAGCGGCGTGATCAGAATAGTCCAGTCGCGCAGGCTCGAGAATAATCCATCGGCGTAGGCTCGGGAAATCCCTGCACCGGCCAGCACCTCGGCCATCATTGCGAACAAAAAGACGGACATGACGGCATGACGTCCTGTCATCCACGCTGCGCGCGCCTGTGCCCGCAGCGCGCCCGGACGGCGCTGCCAGGCGGCCATGGCCACGGCGCCCGCGATCAGCCAGCTTCCGGCATGCAGAAAAGGCATCCACGCGGGCAGGTCCGCATAGGGCTTGAATTCCGCCATGCTGGCAAGGCCCCGGTTCAGGCCCGGCAGCAGCCGCGTGGCCACCAGCCAGGCGATGAGCGCGATGTAGGGCAGGGCGCGCCGCGCGGCTTGCCATGTTTGGCCGCGGTCGGGGCGGCGGTCCGCCAGGAAGCGCAGCACGATCAGCGGGCCGTACGCTGCGAGCAGCGCCGTTTCGGGTCCCAGCAGCGCGGTTGCCGCGGCCAGCAGCGCCAGGCTCGCCGCCATCCAGCCCGCTTCGCGCGCCAGCTCGGCGGCGGGAGCCGTCAACCCCGCGCGCGTGGCGGTGCGCCAGTAAAGCGCCATCCAGACCCCCATCAGCAGCGCCACGGGCGCCATGCTGTACAGCGCAAGCTGCGCGGGCTGCATGCGTGCGTACGCCGAGGCCAGCATCGTGCCGCTGCCCATCGCGCCCCACGGGATCAGCGTCTGGCTGAGCAGCGCAAACACCATGAGCTCGCGTGGTTTCAGACCGAGCGGGCGGATCAGCAACACGGTGCCCAGCATGCCCACGCCGAATCCGGTCGCCGCCTCGGCGAACGGGCCGACCAGGAAACAGGCAAAGAACAGCAGCCGGCGGCTCGCGAGCGGATCGAGGGGGGCAGGCGGCGGGCTGTCCGGATTGTCTGCGGGCGTGCGGCCCTGAGCCGCCATTTGCCAGAACAACAAGCCGCCAAGGATGTAAGGGGTGATGATCCAGCCGATCCAGAGCCCGCGTTCCAGGGCGACGCCCAGTTGCGCCAGGGCGAAGGGTGCAGGTGCGGCAAACAACGCGATGGGCATGGCGGCAAACAGCCCCAGCAGCGCCGCGACGGTCGTGTTGACGCGCCCGCTCGCGATCGCGCCGATCACGGTCAGCGCCGGCAGGGACCACAGCACATACATCATGAAAGCAACATCCGCATCGCCCGGGTGGAATCGCGGCGCACAGCGTAGCAGTCTCTGGCCGCGGCGGGTAGCCACAGCCCAAACGCAAGAACGCCGGCTGGCGTTTGCACGCGAGCCGGCGTTCGGGGAGACGGGTCAGGCCGGTATTGCGTTGTCTACTGGCGCTGTTTACTGGTTCGCGCCGCGGATGTTGCCAGCAATACCGCCGGCTGCACCGCCGATGGCGGCTCCGGTCCAGGCGCTGCCCCCCGCGATGGCGGCAATGCCGGCGCCGGCCGCGGCGCCCATCAAGCCACCCGTGACGGTGCCTTGCTGTTCCTTGGTCATATTCGTGCATGCGGCCAGCGATGCCATCGCAATGGCCAGGCCTATCGTGCGGATAGTCTTCATGGCGGCTCCTAGGGGGTGCGTTTCGTCTTGGTGGCGGGCACGACGATCTCAAACCAGATCGTCTCCATGACGGGACGATCCAGTTGGGTCGGATTGGCGGCATACCAGCGGTCGATGGTCTCACGCACGGAGTCCAGCGTCTGGTTCTGAAGGCCCGCAGAGAACTTGGGCACCAGCGTCTGGGTGTCCGGCACGGCGCGGCGTTGTTGGTAGGCGCGTTCGACCTCAAGCGCATTGGCCACGCCCAGCAGATAGGCCTTCTTGAGGTTGGCGTCGGAATCGGTCCAGTGCTTGCCGGTGATGATCGGGGCGGGGTCCGAGGGGGCGGCCGTGACGGCCGACCCGAACAACATCGAGAGGGCTACGGTCGCTGGGCCAAGCAGGTGTTTTACTCGCATCGCATCGCTCCTGGTGGGGGAACAAAAGATAGAAAACAACCTTCGCGCGCGATTCGGGCGGGGGGATCGAGATGGCCGATCGAAAAGCGGTACCGATCAATTTATGCCTGAATGCGTGGTCATGCAAGACCGGACTTCAGGACGGGCCGCGGCGGTACGCGGCGCGGGCAGGTGTGCGGCGCCGCGAGAAAAGCGCTCGCGCGCACCGGAATCTGCGCCGCCATGCAGGCGGCGCAGGTGTGCGAGTGCGCGTGGACGTGGAGGTCTACTTGGCCGCGGTGGCCGCAGCCGGCGCCAGCGCCTGCAGCAGCAATTTGGCGTTGGCCTGCAGGTCGGCAACGGGGTCGGCCCCGTCGGTGGCCAGCACGACGGCCTTGGCGCCGCCGGCTTCGATGGCCTGGCGCAGTTCGGGCGTGGGTTCGCGATGCAGCAGCGCGGCGGCCGCGCCGTTGTCGCGAAGCTTGGCGGTCAGCGCCGCCAGTGTCTCGGACGTCCAGTCCTTGTCGTCGCGCACGACCGTGTCGATCAGGTCAAGGTTGAACTCGGCGATCAGATAAGGCAGGCGCTCGGACAGGCTGATGACGGCTACGTTCTCGGCCTGAGCCAATCCGGCCTGGCTGCTGGCGTTCAGCTCGACAAGCGTGCGTTTGATCTGCGCCAGGTTCTCGGCGATGCGCTTTTCGTCGGACGGGGACAGGCGCCCCAGATCGGCGGCGACGATATCGGCCATGCGGCCGAGGTTGACGATGCTCAGCCACGGATGGGCGGCGAACTGCCCACCGGGACGCGTGTCGCTTTGCAGGGCGATGCCGTTCAGCGCGCCATCCAGCGGACGCGCTGCGTCGATTTCCACAATGCGGATGTTGGTGCGGCGCGCGTTGGCGTAAAGCGGATCGTCCGGCCAGATCGAGCGCAGGCCGACGGCGGCGTCGGCCGATGCGGCGGCCTTTTGCAGCGCAGCGCCGCCGCGTCCGCTGAAATACGACGTGAGCCGGGTGGGCGGCAGGTTCGCCGGCGCAGCCCGTTCGACGCGGATGCTGCTGCCTTTGGCCAGACTGTCGGTCAGCGCAAATACGACCGGATGCGCGGCCAGCACGGTGACGGCAGCCGGGGCCGCAGCCGTGGCTTCAGGCTGCGCGGCGCGCGCGGCGCGGCCGGATTTGGCGGCTTCCTGGGCGTGCGCCGTGACGGCGGCGCCCAGGGCGGATGCCATCGCCACCGCCAGGGCGGCGCGGCGCAGGGTGACGTAACCTGACTTCAGACTCATGCTGCATTTCCTTTCAGACCGGGGACCAGGCTGCGCGCCAGGGCCGAGATCGCAAACAGAACACCCGCGACCAGGATGATGGCCGCGCCGGAAGGTATCGGCAGTTCCAGCTCGATGGGCAACATGATGCCGGCCAGCGTGCTGACCAGGGCGAACAGCACCGACATCGTGAAAAAGCCCTTGAGCGACTGCGCCAGCATCCGTGCCGCCGCTGCCGGAATCACCAGCAGCGCGCCGACCAGAATGGCGCCGATCACCTTGACCGAGGCCACGGTGACCAGGGTCACCAGGATCACGAACAGGTAGTCCATGGCCTTGACGGGCACGCCGCGCACGGCGGCGAGCTGCGGATTGAAGCTGGCCAGCATCAGGCGGTTGTAGTTGGGCAGCGCCAGCGCCAACGCCAGGATCGCCACGCACGTCAGGACCGACAGGTCGTTGCTGTTGACGGTCAGCACCGAGCCGAACAGGACGTTTTCCAGGATGTGGATGTTGATGCGGCCGGACAGCACCAGCAGCAGGCTCGCGCCCAGCGCCAGCGACACCGACAGGAACACGCCAATCAGCGTGTCAGGCGTGAGGCGCGTGCGGTTGCTCAGGAAATTGAGCAGGATGCCGAAGATGAGGCAATAGCTGAACAGGCTTCCGTACGGCCCGGTGTAGGGCTCGCCCAGCAGGATGCCGATCGCGACGCCCGTCAGCGCGGCATGGCCCACGGCCTCCGAGAAGAAGGCGAAGCGCTTGACCACGACCAGTGTGCCCAAGCCGCCCAGCACCGGCCCGATGATTAGGCCGGCAAGCAGGGCGTTGATTACGAAGCCGTAGGCCAGCGATTCCGGCAGCACGCCGGATTCCGCCGCGCTCTGGATGAGCTGGCGCAGATTGTCGAAAAGGGCGTTCATGCGGCGCGCTCCTGCGGCTGGTTGCCAACGCGCGGGCGGGTCGAAAAGAGGGCAAGCAGGCGGTCGGGCGTCAGTACCTGCGCGGGCGGACCGTCGCAAAGCACCTGGCGGTTCAGGCCGGTGACGCGGTCGGCCAGGCGGCCAACGGCCTCCAGGTCATGTTCGATCCACAGCACCGTCACGCGCTGCGCGCGCCAGCTGTCCAGCAGTTCTTCAAACACGCGAACGCCGGCTTCGTCGAGCGCCGACATCGGCTCGTCCAGCACCACCATCGACGGGCTGGGCACTAGTCCCTGCGCGAGCAGCACGCGCTGGCGCTCGCCGCCCGACAAGGCGCCCATGCGGCGGTTGCGTTTGTCCTGCATGCCGACGCGTTCCAGCGCCTCGCCAATGTCTTTCGACTTCGCGCGCGACAGGCCAAGGAACGCGGGTTTGCGCTGGCACATCGCGGCCATGAAATCGTTGACGGTCATGGGCAGGCCGCGATCGAATTCAAGCGCCTGCGGGATATAGCCGATGATGCCGGGCCGGTCGCCCGGCCATGCCACGCTGAGCTTGCCGCGATGCGGCATCTGGCCCAGCAGCGTCTTGACCAGCGAACTCTTGCCGCCGCCATTGGGGCCGACCAGCGCATGCACGCTGCCCGCCGCGACGGTAAAGGCGACGTCGCTGAGGATGTCGGTGCGGCCGAGCGTCAGGGAAATGTGGTCGAACGTCAGCGTGGGACCCAGTGCGCCCGGATGGGCTGTCACGGGGGCGGTCACGCGCCGGCCTCTTCGATGGCGCGCACCACGGTGGCCAGGTTCTGCTTCATTTCCTTCTCGAACTGCTCCGGACTGTATTCGCCGTAGGAAATGTGCGACAGCGCATACAGTTTCACGCCGGTCTCGCGCTGGATCGTCTCGACGTACGCGGACGGGAAGTTCAGCTCGGAGAAGATCACCTTGACGTCCGCCGCGCGCAATTGCTCGATGGTGCCCTTGAGCTGCGCGGGGCTGGGCTCGATGCCGTGCGCCGGTTCCACGACGGCGGTGACTTCCAGGCCAAATTCACGCAAGAGGTAATCGTAGGCGCCGTGAATGGTGGCGACGCGCAGGTCGGCGTTGGGCGCTTTTGCAAGCTGTCCCAGCGCGTCGGCGCGCAGCTTGCGCAGACGTTGGCCATAGGCGCGCGCATTGGCGGTGTAAGTCTGCGCGTTGGCCGGGTCGATTCGGCCCAGTTCGCGTGCAATGGTGTTGATCTGGGCGATCGAGGCGGTGATCGACAGGAACGTATGCGGATTCACCACCTTGCCGGAATCGCCGCCGCCCCGCGCGGCCATGCCCACGGCGGCCAGCAACGGCACCTGCGCATTCGCTTCGATAACCGGGATCTTGGGGTTTTCGCTGGCGGCGATCATGCGGTCCGCGAAGTCATCGTGGCCGATGCCGTTGAGCACGACCACGTCCAGCATGCCGATGCGCTTGATGTCCTCGGCGCGCGGCTCATAGGCGTGCGGATTGAAGCCGACCGGAATCAGCGGCACGACGTCGGCCTTGTCTCCGACGATGTTGGCGACGTAGCTGTAATAAGGATGCAGCGTTACGCCGATCTTCAGGCGCTTGGCCTCTTCGGCGTGGGCGGGCGCGGTGAACGCGCCGGCCAGCAGCGCCAGCGCGGCGATCGGCGCGGCGCAGCGGCGCAGGAGCTGTGAGAAAGACGAAAAGGCAGACATAAATCCGTAGGCTCGTGTCGGAAGACGAAGGGGAGGGGCCCGATCAGGGCTTGTTCTGGCGGGTCACGCCGGCGTCGAACTGGGCGACGACCTGGCGCCACCCCGCGGCCGCCAGGGCGGCGTCGTCGGCGGCGTCCGGTACGCGCGCCGCGGCATCGCGGGCCAGCCAGACATCGGCTTGGCCGTCCGCGCCATGGTCATGGCCATGGCCGTCCTTGGCGTGGCCGTCTTCGGTGCGTAGCACGAACGAGCCGGCCAGCGCGGCGTCGGCCGTCTGGCCCACGTAGAGCGCCTTGCCGGCCTGGCGCTGAAGCCGCCAGGCATGGCCGCCGCGCGCGGCCGTGCTGTTGTCGGCTACGAAAGGCGGCAGTCCCTGCGCGGCAAGATCGGCGACGGAAGGCAGGGGCTCGCCGGCCTGCAGGGCGAAACCGATTTCCTCGTAGGCGACGCGCAGGTCGGCGTAGATGCCTTGTTCGGCGGGCGTCAGGTCGCGCCGTGCATCGATCTGTGTGGCGGCGAGCGGCGCGCTCTCGGGCGGCGCTTCGCGCAGGCCGATGTAACCCGCGGCGGCCGCGACGATGACCAGGCAGGCGCCGAGCACCGCCAGGGTTTCATGTCCGGCGCCGGCGGGTCGGATGACTTGTGTATGCATGCTGCGCAGGGCCGGGGCTTACTGGATGTCGACGTGATCGATCTCGACCACGTGGCCGGGGCCCGCGTCGAAGAGCACGTAGAACTCGCCATTGGGCCGCTTGAACGACATCTTGGAATCCGCATCCAGCTTGCCCGGAACGATGATCTGTTCGTCGTACGAGATCACGTCCATGGTGACGCCGGCGGCGCCGCTGCCGTCGGAGAATCCGCCGGTGCACTGAATCTGTTCCTTGCCATCGGCCTTGCATTCGGCCATGGGATTGTGCGCCAACGCGGTGGCGCTGGCGGTCAACAGCGCGCCCATCAGGGCAGCGCGAAGGCTGTTCGCAAAAATCGCATTCATCGCGATGCTCCTTGTTTCTTCAGCCACTCGACGGTGGCGGGGGAGGCCGAGGCCAGCGGCCAGGCTGCCTGGTGCACCGAACCGTCCCAGCCTTCGGCGGTAACCCAGAGCTCGGCGTCCGGGGCGGTGCGCGGCGGAATCGGCACGGTGGCAAATGCCCGGTGCGGGCTGCCAAAGAAGATCGAGCCTGCGGCGCGCAGGCTGCGCGGTTTGCCCACGCGGACGTAGACGGCGCGGATCTGGTCGCTGCAGCCTGCGCACTGGGCCATGGTGAAGGTCTTGACCATGCCGGCGGGGTCGGTATGGGGCGGTTCGACCTTCCATTCGGCGAACTGCAGCTTCCAGGGTCCCACTTGCACGTCGCCGGCAGGCCGTTGGCCCAATCCCATCAACCCGCGCGACAGCGCGAGGTTTTCGAAATACTTCGGGACATAAATGATGGGCAGGATGAGCAGCAGGGCGCTCAGATGGAAGCGCCAGCGGCGCCAGAAGCTGGGTTTGGCCGCGGTGGCGTCCAGGGTGGCAGTCTTGCTCATTCGGTCACCTCGCGAGCGGCGGTACGGTCTGCGCGGGCAGGGCGCAGGGCCTTGGCGGTGGCTTGCGCGGTGCGCTTGGTCCAGATCAAGAGGCCGCTGAGCGACATCATGGTCAGCAGGAGGCCAAACAGGAACCACACCAGCTTCAGCCAGAAGCCGCCGAAGTCGCCGGTATGCAGGGGGCGCATGGATTCGGTGAAGAACTCCAGGCCGTTACGGTCGGACAGGCGGCGCACTTCCTCGACCGTGCCGTTGTACGGATTGATCTTGGCGTACTGGAACATCAACGGATAGGCGCCGCGGCCCGAGATGGTGATCGGGTCATACGCGTTGCCCGGGAAGAACACGTGCTGCGTTTCCAGGCCGGGCAGCTCGCGCTCGGCGACGGCGACGATCTGGTCGAGCGGCAGGCGCTTGACGGATTCGCCGGCGGCGACCGTCGGCACCTGATCGCGCGCGACGACAGCCGGCACGCCCTGCGTCGAAATGGTGGTGGCCGTATCGGCCAGGATTGCCTGCGCCAGGAACCAGATCGCGCTGACCGAGATCAGCAGGATGAACCACACGGACCACAGGCCCGACAGACGATGGAAGTCGCCCCAGAAAATACGGGCGCCTTGGCCGACGCGCAGACGCGGCTTCTGAAAGTAGGCGCGCCAGAACCGCTTGTAGACCACCAGGCCGGTGATCAGCGACAGCAGCATCGGCAGCGATAGCAGCGAGACCAGGTACCAGCCCCAGCTATAGCCGTTGTTGAAGGGGATGAGCAGCCAGCCGTGCAGCGCGCGCATGAACTGGCGCAGGTCAAAGCTCAGGGCCGGACCTTGCACGTGCCCGGTGTACGGGTTGACGTAGATGGAAGTGAAACGTGCGCCCGGATAGCCGACGGCCGCCGTCAGAGCGAATTGGGATTCCTCAGGCCAGGACAGGCGCTGCACAGAGGCTTCGGGTTCCTGTTTGGCAATGGCGTCCATCAGGGCCTGATAGCCCATGCGGGGCGTATCGGCATCGGGCGCCTGCGCGCGAACGGCGGGATTGATGAGCCAGACGATTTCCTGGCTGATGACGGCGATGGTTCCGGTCGCACAGATGAAGAAAAGGAAGATCCAGATTGGCAAGGCCAGCCAACTGTGGACGAGAAACCATAATTTGGAGCGCGATGGCTTGGCCATTCAAAAGCTATCCGGTAGACGAAAAAGGTATGCCTGGTCCCCATTTAAGGGAGGCGTCAGGCGGAATTCTAGCAATAATAGTTCTCAATTGTCTTCGTTACCCCAGATTACCGGCGCGGTCGCGCGCGATTCGGCGTGGGGCGGGCCCATCCGCCTGAAACCTGCCCGCGTTCCGGTCGGGCGGCGCAAGGTCCGCCGGCGCCAATCCCTTGGCGCCAGATCGGCGGCCCGGTGTTTAAAATGCCGGTTTGGCGACGGAATCGGCCGTCGTCCGGAAGCCCCGCATGCACGCCCGATCCTCCTGTCCGTCCTTACGCCCAGCCTGTGCCGCCGCCATCGCGCGGCTGTTGCTGCTGCTTCTGCTGGCGGCTCGGGCGTTCGTGCCGGTCGGATACATGCCCGATGTGCAGGCGCTGAAGCAGGGGCGATTGGCCTTGGGCTTCTGTGCCGCGGGCGGCGGGATGTTTCCTGGCATGCCGGGTCTGGCCGATCCGCACACCGCCCACGCCGATGCCGCCCATGACCATCATGGGCACCACGATTCTTCCAAGCATGTTGGCGCCGGCCAGGAGTGCCCATTCGGACTGAGCGCGCATCAGGCGCTGCTCGTACCGCCCGCCGTCACGCTGGTGCCCGCGCTGCTGGGCTGGTGGGTGCAGACGCCTCGGTTGACCGACAGTCCGCGGCCGCCGATGCCGGCCGCCGGCCCGCCACTGGGACAGCGCGCCCCGCCTCGAATCACCGGATGACATCCGTCGCCGTGCGCCCCGCGCGCACGATTGCCGCCTGCTGCAGGCGGCGTCCGTTGTTTTCGAGATCATCATGTCCACTGACACCCTGGTTAGCCCCGCCGCGTCCGCGCGGCCCCGGGCGGCAAGCGGCAGCGCGTTCCTCGCGCTGATCACCCGGCTGCATTTCTATATAGGCCTGTTCGTCGGCCCCTTCATCCTCGTCGCGGCGGTGACCGGCACGTTGTTCGTGCTGACGCCGCAGCTGGAGAACCTGATCTACGCCGACCAGTTGCGCACCACCTCCACCGGCGCGGCGCAGCCGTTGGCGGCGCAGGTCGAGGCCGCGCAAAACCAGATCGGACCGGGCCCGCGCCTGTTCGCGGTCCGACCCGCGCCCGGCCCGGGCGAAACCACCCGCGTCATGTTCACGCAGCCGGGCATGGGAGACTCCGAAGCCCGTGCGCTGTTTGTGGACCCCGTCACGCTGAAGATCCAGGGCGACATGGTCGTCTATGGCACCAGCGGCACGCTGCCTTTCCGGACCAAGCTGGACTACCTGCACCGCAACCTGATGCTGGGCGACCTGGGGCGCAACTACAGCGAATTGGCGGCGTCATGGCTGTGGATCGCGACGCTGGGCGGGCTGGTGCTGTGGTTTGCCCGGCGCGCGCGCGACAAGGCTGTGGAATCACGCAGCCCGCGCCTGCGCGCGCGGCGCTGGCATGGACTGCTGGGGTTGTGGATTGGCATCGGTCTGGTGTTTTTTTCGGCCACAGGGTTGACGTGGTCCAACTGGGCCGGTGCGCGCGTGGACCAATTGCGCGCGCAGTTGGGATGGATCACGCCGGCGGTATCCCTGACACTGCCGGGCGCCGGGATGACCGCCATGCCGGCGGGCGGCGAGCACGCCCATCACCATGGCGGCCACGACCATGCCGCCATGGCGCCGGCGCCGGACAATGTGGCATCGGGCTTTGACCGGGTACTGCAAGCCGCGCGCCAAGGCGGCATCGACAGCAGCCAGCTCGAAATCCGCCCGCCGCGCGGCGCGGGCCAGGCCTGGCTGGTGCGCGAGGTGGACCGTTCCTGGCCTACCCAGGTCGACACCATTGCCGTGGACCCGGCAACGTATGCCATCACCAGCCGTGCGGACTTCGACACCTTCCCGCTCATCGCCAAGCTGATCCGCTGGGGCGTGGACATGCACATGGGCATTCTGTTCGGCTGGCCCAATCAGCTCTTGATGGCGGCCATCGGCATCGCGCTGACGGCGATGATCGTACTGGGCTACCGGATGTGGTGGCTGCGCCGGCCGGCTGCGGGCGCGGCAGGGCAGACGCTGACCCATGCCTGGCGCGAGCTGTCCTGGCCCGGACGGATCGGCGTGGCCGCAGTCGCGCTGGCGCTGGGCTGGAGCCTGCCGGTGATGGGCGTGAGCCTGGCCGTATTCCTCGTGATTGACGTGGTGCGCTGGGCGGCCGCCCGCCGGGCTTGATATGCGTCAACGGGCGGTGCGGATGGGCGTTGCCGGCCCGAGCTTGCGGCCGGATCCGCGCTACCATCTGCGGCGTCAAGGGGATTTGATGTACAGAAGCGCCACTACGGTCAGACGATGGGTTTCGCTGTTTGCGGCGGCCCTGTTCGTCTTTCAGGCGTTGATTGCCTCCGCGGCGCTTGCCGCGCCCGGTCCCGGCGGAATATCCGGTGCCGCCGGCGCCACCACCATCATCTGCACGGCCAGCGGGCCGCGCGTTGTCACCATCGGCATCGAAGGCGCCGCACAGGGCGTGGAGCAGCACAGCGGCGCCATGCCGCATTGCTGCGTCGCCGGCTGCGCCATGCTGGGCGGCGCGACGCTGCCCGGACTGTGGCTGCTTGCCTGGTTCCTGCCCACTCTGGCGCAGCCCGTTACGGCGCCCGCCGCCGACGTTCCTCACTTCTCCAGCGCGCACGCCCGCCTGCAGCAGCAGCCGCGTGCGCCGCCATCCGCCGCCTGACGGCATTTCTCTCAGCATCACCGGTTTGCATCGCGGCGCCCACGGTTGACGGGCGCGCCGCCGCCGGTTAACGCCTGTCCGCCTCGTCGTTCGTGGCTCGGACCCATTCCTGGGTTCGGGTGCCGCGGCGCGTGTATGCACGGCCCCCGACACACACTCCAAGTTGGTCCAGATTCCCTATGTGCAAGCAACAGCAATTCCTTCGCATGACCTGCCTGGCCGGCGCCATGGCCGCCAGCTTTTCCGCCGGGGCGCAGCCCGTCCAGGAAGGCGTGGCAACGCTCGATCCGGTGGTCATCATGGGCGTGGCGCCCAGCGCGCCGCTGACTTTCACCACCGATCCGAAGCTGCCGCGCCAGCCGCTGCCAGCCAGCGACGGCACCGACTATCTCAAGACCATTCCCGGGTTTTCGGCCATCCGCAACGGCGGCACCAATGGCGACCCGGTGCTGCGCGGCATGTTCGGTTCGCGCTTGAACATCCTGACCAACGGCACCTCCATGCCCGGCGCCTGCCCGTCACGGATGGACGCGCCCAGCTCCTATATTTCGCCCGAGAATTTCGACCAGCTCACTGTCATCAAGGGACCGCAGACCGTGCTGTGGGGGCCGGGCGCTTCGGCTGGCACCGTCCGCTTCGACCGCGACACGCCTCAGTTCGACGAGCCGGGTGTGCGCTTTGATGGCAGCTTGACGGGCGGCTCGTTCGGCCGCAACGACCAGACGGCGGACCTGACCATCGGCAACGAAAAGGTCTACACCCGGATCACCGCCAACCACTCGCATTCGCAGGACTACAAGGACGGCGACGGCAAAACCGTGCCGTCGCGGTGGGACAAATGGAATGCGGATCTCACGCTGGGCTTCACGCCGGATGCGGACACGCTGTATGAACTGACCGCCGGGACGGGCGACGGCGAGGCCCGTTATGCGGGCCGCGGCATGGACGGCTCGCAGTTCAAGCGGGAAAGTTTTGGACTGCGTTTTGAAAAGCGTAACCTCGGGTCCGTGCTGAATCAGGTCGAGGCGCAGCTCTATTACAACTACGCCGACCACGTCATGGACAACTACACGCTGCGCGCGCCGGACCCGTCCAGCGCCATGGCGATGGCCATGGCCTCGGATGTGGACCGCGCGACCTGGGGCGGACGCGTTGCCACCACCTGGACCCTGTCGCAGGACACCAGCCTGGAGGCGGGGATGGACTTCCAGCAGAGCCGCCACCGCGCCCGCAGCGGCACGGACACCGTGTCTTACAGCAGCCAGCCGTGGGTCAAGGATGCAGATTTTTCCAACACGGGCGTCTTTGGAGAACTGACCTGGCGCGCCGCGCCCGGCAGCCGCGTCATCGGCGGCGCCCGCGTCGATTGGGCGTCCGCCAAGGATTTCCGGCAGACCACCAGCGGCATGATGATGGCCATGCCCAATCCCACGGCGGGCGAGCGCCGCAACGATACGCTGCCCAGCGGCTTCCTGCGCTATGAGAAAGACCTGGATTCGCTGCCCGCCACGCTCTACATCGGGCTGGGCCACGTCGAGCGGTTCCCGGACTACTGGGAGCTGTTCTCACCAAAGCGCGGGCCGGCCGGATCGGTCAACGCCTTTCAGGGCGTCAAGCCCGAAAAGACCACCCAGCTTGATTTCGGCGCCCAGTACAAAACCGAAACGCTGGACGCCTGGTTCTCCGGGTACGCGGGCTACGTGAACGACTTCATTCTTTTCAATTACACGTCCGGCGGAATGATGGGAGCCACCTCGCAGGCCACGAACGTGGATGCCCGGATCTTTGGCGGGGAGTTCGGCGCGTCCTATGCCGTGTCGCCGAGCTGGAAGCTTGGCGCCACGTTGGCCTACGCCTGGGGCCAGAACCGAAGCGACGGCCGCGCGCTGCCTCAGATTCCTCCGCTGGAGGCCAAGCTCACCGCCGCCTATGACGACGGCACCTGGTCGGCGGGCGCCTTGTGGCGCATCGTGGCGCCGCAAAAGCGCTATGCGCTCAACGAAGGCAATGTCGTGGGCAAGGATTTCGGCCCCAGCGCCGGTTTTGGCGTCTTTTCCCTAAACACGGGCTATGTCGTGAACAAGCAGGTGCGGCTGTCGCTCGGGGTGGACAACCTGTTCGACAAGACCTACAGCGAACACCTGAATCTGGCGGGAAATGCCGGTTTTGGCTATTCGGCGGGGACGGCAGTTAACGAACCCGGGCGTAGCGTCTGGGCCCGGGTCAGCGTCCGATACTGACCGAAACGGGGTTGGGCACGCTACTTGCTGAAGGTGGGCCGAGGGTCATTCCTTGTCTTATGGAGAAGCATCATGGAAGTTTTCAACTACACGCCCACCTTGTCCACTCCCCAACCCATGACCAACGGCGAACGTTGCGCGCTGCGTACGCTTGCTGCGGCGCAGCAGCTTTTGCATCCGGAGCGTCCGCCGGCCGTCCTGATGTCGTCCGTCGAGGCCGAACTGGCCAAATATGTAAAAGATACCTACCGGCCGCGCACGGGGTGGTAAGAGGCGAGGACGGGCGCCGCGGAATGACGGCGCCCGTTACTCGATCGGCGCGCGCATCACCAGCGCCGATATGGTGTGATTTTTCCAGAACATCTGATGGATCCGGGGCAGCAAGGCTTGCAGCTCCGGTTCCGTCACGCCGTTGAATGTGACCAGCACCGCCGGGCGATCGCCTTCGCTGGGCACGCGCTTCACGCCGTCCGGGGCGGGAAAGCCGTACTTGACCAGGAAAGCCTGGATGTCTTCGTCGCTGGTGGACTCTTCGACCTGGTTGATGAGCAGCGCTGCCATGACAGAACCTCCGGAAGTCAGAACTTTTCGGGCACATACCGGAAAGGATGCTCCGGCTGCGTGTAACCCTTGGCCTTCTGCCGCTTGGGCAACGTGATCTTTTCCTTGGGGCCGGCGGTGTAGGGAATGTGTTCGAGCAGGTGGGTGATGATGTTCAGCCGGATTCGCTTCTTGTCGTCGGAACGCCCCACGTACCAGGGTGAGATGGCGGTATCCGACGCTTTGAACATCTCATCGCGCGCACGCGAATAGTCGTACCAGCGGCTGTACGAATCCAGATCCATCTTCGTCAGCTTCCAGGTCTTGCGCCCATCATTGATGCGCGACTGCAGCCGGCGCGTCTGCTCCGCTTCGGTGACTTCCAGCCAATATTTGAAGAGCAGGATGCCGGAGTCGATCATCACGCGTTCGACCAGCGGCACGGCTTTCAAAAAGGCATCGACCTGCGGCTGGCTGCAAAAACCCATGACCCGCTCAACGCCCGCCCGGTTGTACCAGCTACGGTCGAAGATCACGACTTCACCCGCAGCCGGCAGATGCGGCAGGTAACGCTGCATGTACATCTGGGATTTTTCGCGCTCCGTGGGAGCGGGCAGCGCCACGACGCGAAAGACGCGCGGGCTGACGCGCTCGGTCAGGGCCTTGATGGTGCCGCCCTTGCCGGCACCGTCACGCCCCTCGAACACAATGCAGACCTTGGCGCCCGTAGCGACGACCCATTGCTGCAACTTGACCAGTTCGACATGCAGCTGCGCCAGTTCGCTTTCGTACTGCTTCTTGGATAGCTTGGCCGTCCCAGTTGCCTCGGGGATATCTTTCTGCTTTTTCTTGTCGCCCATCGTCGCGCTCCGGAGGTCTTCCTGCCACGAATGAACGGCGCACGAGGGCGCCGCCTGTGATCTGAATATATTGCCGATCCACGGCGGTTTGGGACCGCGTTACCAATGGAATTATGGTGCCGCAGTCCGCGACGTCATGGGGAGGGCGGTGCCGGGTGCGCCTGGCGGGAACGCTATTTGCTGTCCGGGTCCTCGGCCACGTTTCCGATGGCCGCCGTCAATCCAAGGTGACGAAAATGGAACCAAGATATTCCGTTGAGCAGCCAGCTTCCCAGGACAACGCCGTGGAAGCGACTTCGACGCCGGACGATCTGCCGGTGCGGCCGGCGGGCGGATCAGAGGACACGGGCGGCGCGCCGCCGGTCAAGCCGTCGGACGCCAGCGATAACGCCCAGGGCAACGAAGTCAGCAGCGAAGACCTGGAGCCGTCCGACGCCTCCGAGTCCAATCCCGATCCCGCCGAGTCGCAGCGCACGTCCTGACCACCAACAGACCCCTGAGGAGATCCGATCATGATCGTTAAGACCGCAATGTTGGGCGTGGCCGTCTGGCTGGGCACCGCTGGCGCCGTATCCACCGGCTGGGCGCAGGGCACGCCGCAGTCGGTGACCGAGGTCCGTGTCGATGTCGCCAAGGTCGAGGCCGGCTACCGCGCCTCGAAGATCATCGGAGCGACCGTCTACAACGGCAAGAAGGAAAAGATCGGCACGGTGGATGACCTGATCATCGGCCCGCCCGATTGGGCGCCGTATGCGGTGTTGTCGGTCGGCGGGCTGCTGGGGGTTGGCAACCATCTGGTGACGGTCCCGCTGTCGAAGATGCAGATTGCCGGCGATCAGTTCCAGCTACCCGACGCGACCAAGGACACGCTCAAGGCGCTGCCCGAATTCAAGTACGCCAAGTAAGGCGGTGCGGGGCAGCCCGCCCCGCACCGCGTGTCCTCATCCACGCCCGCAGGAGGCCGCATGCAGATCGAACCCGTCGCCGAACCCCGCCGTCGCGAGCCGCGCTCGCGGTCATTGGTTGCGCAGATCAAGGACATTGACGCCCGCAGGCCGGATTTTCCCGGCGAACACCTGATCGTGTTTGGCGTGGGCGTGCTGCTCATGCTGTCGGGCATGCGCAGCCGCACCGTGTTGCGGCGCACCCTCATTACCGCCGCTGGGACCGCGTTGATCGGCCGCGCGGCAAGCGGAACCGGCGGCATTGCCCGCGTCGCCCGGATCGTCAAACGCCTGGGCTGATCACGCGCAGGAGGCCGTCATGGCAGCAAGAACCATATGGAAAGGGGCGATTTCCTTCGGGCTGGTCCACATTCCGGTGGGCCTGCACACGGCCACGACCGAATCCGGCGTCGACTTCGACTGGCTGGACAAGCGCTCGATGGACCCGGTGGGCTACAAGCGCATCAACAAGCGCACAGGCAAGGAAATCGACAAGGACAACATCGTGAAGGGCGTGGCGTATGAGGATGGCAAGTACGTCATCGTGTCGCCCGAGGAGATATCCGAGGCTTATCCCCGGACGACTCAGACCATCGAGATCCAGCAGTTCGTGGACGCCGGGGCCGTGCCGTTCGTCTATCTGGAGCGTCCTTACTACGTCGCGCCCATCAACAAGGGGCACAAGGTGTATGCCTTGCTGCGCGACACGCTGGCCAAGACCGGAAAGATCGGCATTGCCAAGGTCGTGATCCAGACCAAGCAGCATCTGGCCGCGCTGATTCCGTCGGGCGATGCGCTGGTGCTGAATCTGATGCGCTGGGGCGACGAGGTCAAGTCGGTGGAAGGACTGGATCTGCCCAAGGCTGGCGCCAAGAACATGACGCCCAACGCCAGCGAGATGAAGATGGCGAAGATGCTTGTCGATGACATGTCCGGCGAATGGGATCCCGAACAGTACAAGGACGAATTCAAGGCCGCCGTGATGGAGCTGGTGGAGCAGAAGGCGAACGCTGGCGAGACCGAGACGGTCATCGAGCCGCAGGAATCGTCGCCCGCCTATGCGGACAACGTCATTGACCTGACCGAACTGCTGCAACGCAGCCTGAAGGGGGGCAAGGGCGCGTCCAAGGCGTCCGCGAAGTCAGACGAAGGCGATGAGAAGAAGGCGGCCAGGGCGCCGGCCAGTAAGACGGCGGCCAAGTCCGCCAAGAGCGCAAGCAAGGCGACGGGCAAAACCGCCAGCAAGGCGACGACCAAGACGGCGACCAAGGCGGCCAGCAAGTCGGCCAGCAAGACGGGGAGCAAAACGGCGAGCAAAGCGCGCAAGGCGGCCTGACCATGGCTGACTCCCTGAAGAAGTACCGCGAAAAGCGCAACTTCGAGGTCACGTCGGAGCCCGCCGAGGGCGGCGAGGCAAACGAGGACGCGCGCGCCTTCGTCATCCAGAAGCACTGGGCAAGCCGGCTGCATTACGACTTCCGCCTGGAACTGGACGGGGCCATGAAGAGTTGGGCGGTACCCAAGGGACCTTGCTACGACCCGGCCGTCAAGCGCATGGCGGTCCAGGTCGAGGACCACCCGATCGCCTACAACCAGTTCGAGGGGCAGATCCCCGAGGGCCAGTACGGCGCGGGCAAGGTCATCATCTGGGACGAAGGCACGTGGATGCCGGTGGGTGATCCGCGC
Organism: Achromobacter sp. 1012554356; assembly: GCF_059760815.1. NCBI lineage: Bacteria > Pseudomonadati > Pseudomonadota > Betaproteobacteria > Burkholderiales > Alcaligenaceae > Achromobacter > Achromobacter sp. 1012554356. The sequence goes on from NZ_JCBANC010000024.1 coordinate 36,542, forward strand.
AAAGGCTACCGGGACGGCCATCTGAAGTTCGACCTGCAGGGCGCGAAGATGCAGGGCCGTTGGGCGCTGATCCGGCTGAAGGGCAAGGAGTCCGAAAAGCAGCCGCCCTGGCTGCTCATCAAGGACCGCGACGATTTCTCACGGCCAGAGCGGGATTTCAGCGTGGTGGATGAAATGCCGGACAGCGTGGTGCCGCTGCGCAAAATGGGGAAGGGCGCGGGTCCGAAAGACAAGGCCACGTCCAGATCCAACGCCCAACCCGCCTTGCCAGGCATAGCCGCCGACTTGCCCGCGCAACTCAAGCCCCAGCTTGCGACGCTGGTGGACGGCGTGCCGCAGCATGCCCCGGACTGGCTGTACGAGATGAAGTTCGACGGCTACCGGCTGGTCGCCCGGATCGAAGGCGAGGATGTCCGTCTGTTCACCCGCAACGGCCACGACTGGAGCGCCAAACTGCCGCATCTGGTCGAGGCCTTGCGCGCGTTGCCCGCCAAATGGGCGTGGGTCGACGGGGAGATCGTGATGCTGGACCGCGAGGGCATTCCGAACTTTCAGTCGCTGCAAAATGCCTTCGACAACGACCGGACGCAGGACATCGTGTTCTACGCCTTCGACCTGCCGTTCATCGGGCTGCGCGACTTGCGCCAGGAACCGCTGGGCGTGCGCCGGGCGCTGCTGCAGCAACTGATGGACACGGCTGAGGACGATCATCTGCGATTCAGCGAAGCCTTTGAGGCCGCGCCGTCGGATCTGGTGGCAACCGCGTGCAGGATGGGGCTGGAGGGCATCATGGCCAAGCGCCTGTCCTCGCCTTATGTCTCGCGCCGCAGCGACACCTGGGTCAAGGTCAAGTGCGCCCGGCGCCAGGAATTCGCCATCGTCGGGTATACGGCGCCCAAGGGCAGCCGCGCCGGGCTGGGGGCGCTCCTGCTTGCGGTCACTGAGCAGGATGGCAGCCTGCGCTATGCCGGCAAGGTCGGCACGGGCTTTGACGACGCGAGTCTCGTGTCCCTGCAGAAGCGCCTGGCGGCTATGGAAACAGACAAGAAACCGGTCGCGAATGCGCCGGCGGCCGGCGGCGTGCGCTGGGTCAAACCGGAATTGATCGCCGAAGTGTCGTTTGGCGAATGGACGAGCGGCGGCCACATCCGTCATTCCGTGTTCCGGGGCTTGCGGCAGGATAAGCCAGTGAAGGCGATTTCCAGGGAGAAGGCGGTGCCGGTCAAGGACATCGACAGTGAAACGCCCACCAGCAAAACCAGCCGCGCCAAGGGCGGCAAGCTCACCAATCCGGACCGGGTCATCGACCCGTCCACCAAGCTCACCAAACTGGATCTCGCTCGCTACTACGGCCTGATCTCGCCGCTGATGCTGGCGCATCTGAAGGGGCGGCCGGTGTCATTCCTGCGCGCGCCCGCCGGCATTCAGGGCGAATTCTTCTTCCAGAAGCACCTTGAAGCCGCCATGCCCGGCGTGAAATCCTTGCCCGCCAAGCTCGATCCGGATCATCCGCCGCTGCTTGAAGTCCCGACGGCAGAGGCCATCATGTCTGCCGTGCAGATGAACGTGGTCGAGTTCCACACCTGGAACGCCGTCAAAACATCCATCGGCAAACCGGATCGCTTGATGCTCGATCTGGACCCGGGCGAGGGCGTGCAATGGCCAACCATGCAGCAGGCGGCCAACCTGGTGCGCGTGCTGCTGCAGGAGATCGGCCTGCAGGCTTGGCTGAAGACCAGCGGCGGGAAGGGGCTGCACGTTGTCGTGCCGCTGCGAAAGCAGTACGACTGGGACACCGTGAAGCGGTTTTCCCAGGCGGTCGTCCAGCACCTGGCCCGCACGCTGCCGCAACTGTTCGTGGCCAAGAGCGGCCCGAAGAACCGCGTCGGAAAAATCTTCGCCGATTACCTGCGCAACGGTTTCGGCGCGACAACGGTATGCGCGTGGTCTGCCCGCGCCCGGCCGGGTCTGGGCATTTCGGTGCCGGTCACGTGGGACGAGCTGGACAAGCTCACCAGCGGGGCCCATTGGACGATTCAGGATGTCCACTCCCGGCTGGACGTGGGCAACACGCCTTGGGACGACTACGCGCCGCAATCGCTGACGGCCGCCATGTCTGCGATGGAGTTCAAGCCATGATGAGCACGCGTCCGCACCTGCGCCCCTCGGCTGTCGGGAATTGCAAATCGTTGCATCCGGCCCCCGGGGCATTGGCACAATGCTCGGAGCAGGATTTTCCTTGTGCAGCATGGATCTTCGAAGGAGGCTCCTTATGCCACCCCGCGTCGCCGCCTCAAGCGTCAAGGACCATCCGGATGGGTATGGAATCGTCAGCCGCGTCCTGCATTGGCTCATGGCCGTGCTGCTGGCATGGCAGTTCACCAGCGCGGCGTCGCGGCAATTCCTGCCGGACACGCCGATCGAGGATTTCTTCTGGGCCTCGCATACGTCGCTGGGCCTGTTGCTGCTGATCCTGGTGCTCGTGCGCGGCGCGTGGGCCATTGCCAACTGGGGAAAGCGGCCCGACAGCGGTTTGCTGGCGGGCTTTGGGCATCTTGTCCTGTATTTGCTGATGATCGCCATTCCCACGCTGGCGCTTTTGCGGGCCTATGGGCGGGGCAGGGGATATTCCGCCTTCGGCATCCAGATTTTCAGCCCCCGCGATCAGGAGATCGAAGACCTGGTCGAACTTGGCAACGCCTGGCACGGATTGCTGGGCTGGACGCTGCTGGCGCTGGCCGTGGGTCATATCACCATGGCCTTCCTGCACCGCAGGGCGGACGGGCGGCGCGTATTGACCCACATGACCAAGGGCTGACGGCCGGCGGGGCGTCTGCCACGGGAGGGAACCATGCAGCGCGATGAGCTTTTGGCATTGATGATCTCGGTTTCCGCACCCGCTCCCCGGCTGGACGAGTGGGATCGCGTGCTTTCCCTCTATGCGGGATACCTGGAAGGCGTCGCGCCCAAGCTGACCGAAAAGGAATTGGGCAACTTCATCGGCGCGGGCGCCATGTTCTACCGCACGCTGTGCCAGGCGGATTCCTATCGGCAGGAATCCGTTTGGGGGCGCCGCAAGAAGGAGGGTTAGTCCCCGCATGCAAACGTTTACATGGGCATGGGGCTTGCTGGCCTGCCGGCACGAAACCATTGATTCGTGCCAGGAAATGGCCAGCGAGAAGGACAGCACATGCTACGCAGACGGGTAAGACAGCCAATCCGCCGCCTCACCATCACACCCGCAGCGACCTTGGCCCGCGATCCGCCGCTGGCGGACGACGAACCGGAAGCACACCGGCCCGCCATCTGGGCAATCGGCGACGTACATGGCTGCTGCCAGTCGTTGGACGCCTTGCTGGCCAGCCCGGAGATCGCGGGCGACCCGGCCTGCAGGTTCTGGTTCGTCGGCGATCTCGTCAACCGGGGCCCCTCGAACGCGGAGACCCTGCGCCGGGTCATGTCCCTGGGCGACCGTGCCACGGTAGTGCTGGGCAACCACGATCTGCGCGCTCTGGGCATCGCCGCGGGCTGTCTCCGGCCGGACGCCCGCGACACCCTCGGCGATCTATTCGATGCGCCTGATGCCGAGCTGCTGTTGGATTGGCTACGCGCACAACCCCTCATCCACGTGCAGGACCGTCACGTCCTCGTGCATGCGGGCCTGTATCCCGGATGGGATGAGCGCCAAGGCATGGCGCATGCCGGGGAGGTCGAGTCCATGCTTCGGGACAGCGATTGGCGCCGCCACATGCGAACGCTCTCGGGCGCCGCGCCGCTCGCCTGGAGCGCCAAGCTGGACACGCAGCAACGCCTGCGCTTCATCGTCAGCGCGTTCACCCGCATGCGGCTGTGCACCCGCAACGCGGCGCTGGCGCCCGGCGCCAAGTCCACGCCGGGGCGCTGGCCCCGCGAAACCCTGCCTTGGTACGACCTGCCGCGGCAGTCGGGCGCCGACAGGACCATCGTGTTCGGCCACTGGGCGACGCTGGGCTTGCTCGTACGCTCGGACGCCGTGTGCCTGGACACGGGCTGCGTGACGGGCGGCCCGCTCACAGCTTATCGGCTGTCCGACCGCAAGCTGGTACAGGTGACGCGCGAGGCGCTCGCCCAGGTCGCCTGACCGGGGCCGGTCACGCGAACAGGCGGTACGCCACGCCCAGGCTGAAAAGCAGGGCGGTGCCGATGGCGTAGAAAGCCAGCGACAGCCAGGCACTCAGCGGCACGCGTACCGGCGCGTCGGTCTCGGCGTGGCGCCCGGCCGATTGCGGGTCAGGCAGGATTTCTTCGTTGGCGGCTTTGGGGCTGAGGCGCTGGCTGGCCACGGCGTCCGCGCCGCGGGCGATGGGCGGTATACCCAGGGAGATGAGGGGGCGGCCGGCGGGAGTCGGCGTCAGAACGGGTTCCGGTGAGCTCATGGAAAGCCTCCGCAGTTGGGGGTGGGTGACGAAAGGCGAAACGCCTACAGCAAGCAGCGTGCCCAACCCTTGCCCGTCAGCCGGACGGTCCGCGCATGGCCCACTTCCCGTCTCCTGCCCAAACACTTACGATACGGCAGGCGCCGGGCGTTTCTCGCCGCGCTTGCCCGAATCGACTGACACGTGACGGCCGCATTTCAACCACGGAGCATTCATGAACGGTTACCCAGATACTCTTCTCCTGATCGACAACGAATGGCGCGAGGCCCGCGGCGGCGCGCGCATCGACGTCGTGAACCCCGCCACCGGCCAGAAGATCGGCCAAGTGGCCAGCGCCTCCCGCGAGGACCTGGACGCCGCTTTGGCGGCAGCGCAACGCGGCTTCGAGACATGGCGCGACACCTCTGCCCACGAGCGCTGCGCCGTCATGCGCAAGGCTGCCGTCCTGCTGCGCGAGCGCGCGGACGACGTGGCGCGTCTGCTGACGCAGGAGCAGGGCAAGCCGCTCGCCGAAGCGCGCGGCGAAGTGCTGGCCGGTGCGGACATCATCGACTGGTTCGCCAACGAGGCGCTGCGCGTCTACGGCCGCATCGTGCCGTCGCGCAATCCGGCGGCCCAGCAATTGGTCATCAAGGAACCGGTTGGTCCCGTCGCCGCGTTCACGCCTTGGAACTTCCCGGTCAACCAGATCGTGCGCAAACTGGGCGCGGCACTGGCCACGGGCTGCTCCTTCCTGGTGAAGGCGCCGGAAGAAACCCCGGCCTCGCCGGCCGCGTTGCTCAACTGCTTTGTCGACGCGGGTATTCCGAAGGGCGTTCTGGGCCTGGTGTTTGGCTCGCCGGCCGAGATTTCCAGCTACCTGATCCCGCACCCGATCATCCGCAAGGTCACCTTCACCGGTTCCACGCCGGTCGGCAAGGAACTGGCTGCTTTGGCCGGCCGCCACATGAAACGCGTCACGATGGAACTAGGCGGTCACGCCCCGGTGATCGTGGCCGAGGACGCCGACGTCGAACTGGCCGTCAAGGCCTCGGGCGGCGCGAAGTTCCGCAATGCCGGGCAGGTCTGCATCTCGCCGACCCGCTTCCTGGTGCACAAGAACGTCAAGGCCGCCTTCGAGCAGGCCTTCGTGGCCCATGCCGAAAAGCTGAAGCTGGGCGACGGCCTGACCGAAGGCACCACGCTTGGCCCGCTGGCCAACGACCGCCGCCTGGCCGCCATGGACAAGATCGTCAAGAACGCGGCCGAGAAGGGCGCCCGCGTGGCAACCGGTGGTCAACGCGTGGGCGGCGCGGGCAATTTCTTCGCCCCGACGATCCTGACCGACGTGCCGCTCGACGCCGATATTTTCAACGAAGAGCCGTTTGGCCCCATTGCGGCCATCCGCAGCTTCGAAACCCTCGATGAAGCCATCCGCGAAGCCAACCGCCTGCCGTTCGGCCTGGCCGCGTATGGCTTCACCCGGTCGATCAAGACGGTGCACGAGCTCTCGCGCCGCCTTGAAGTCGGCATGCTCTGGGTCAACCAGCCCGCGACGCCTTCGGCTGAACTGCCGTTCGGCGGTGTGAAGGATTCGGGCTATGGCTCCGAGGGCGGTCCCGAGGCGCTCGAGGCGTACCTGGTCACCAAGGCCGTGTCGGTTGTGGGCGTCTAAGCCCGCGTCAGACCCTGCCTGACTAGAAACAGGCCGTATCCGAGTCACGTCGGATACGGCCTTTTCGTTTGTGGCCGTGGGTTCAGGTTTTGATTGCGCTTTCCTGCCGGCGCCCATCTTTTGGATGTCTCTCGTCTGGGCGATAGCCGCAGTCGCCTGCGCGCGGCAGAATCGGCGCTGCACACTCCGGCGCGCCGCGTTTTTCCTTCTTTCGATCCTTTCGCCGTTCTCCATTTGACAGGGTCGCTTACGCACCGTTGCCGGTCGCGCCCGCCGCCCGCAGGTAAGGTCTCTCTGACCATGTCGCCCCGGAGATAGACGTTTCGATGTTTTCCATGCCGCCCCTCAAGACCCTTGCCCGGCACAAGTCCCACGCCGGCCCGGCCATGAATTGGCTCAAGGAACGCAAGCAGTTCGTCAAGGCGCTGCTGTCCAACCCCGCGGCCGTTGGCGCAGTGGCGCCTTCCAGCGCGGCGCTGGCCGCTGCCATTACGGAATCGATCCAGCCGCGGGCCGGTAAAGTCCTCGAACTGGGCTGCGGAACGGGCGTGTTCACCCGGGAAATGCTGCGTAAGGGCATTGCGCCGTCCAGCCTGGTTCTGGTGGAGCAGGACTCCGACATGAGTTCCAGCCTGCGCAGCCAGTTTCCCGAAGCAGCCGTCCTGCAGGTGCCGGCGCAGGATCTGTCGCGGGACAGCCATCCGGAGCTGCATGGGATCAGCGCGGCCATTTGCGGCCTGCCGCTACGGAACATGAGCGGCGCGCATCACCATAAGCTGTTGACCGCCGTCTTCGAGGCGATGTCGCCGGGCGGCTCCATGCACTTTTTCACCTATGGCGTGAAATGCCCGATCTCGGCGGGGGTGCTTGACGCGTGTGGACTCCATGCGCGGCGGGTGCGCTTTGTGCCGATGAACCTGCCGCCGGCCTCTGTCTATAGCCTTAGCCGGACGCGCTGAGCGCGGGGCGGGCGCGTGGCGATGCTGGATCGGCTCGCGCGCCCGAGGGTAAGTCTTTTGGGGAGATGGCTATGCCAGGAACGTCAGCATGCCGTTGCTCAGGTCGTACATTGACCCGACGATCTTGATCTTGCCTTCCTTTTCCAGCCCGGCAAGGATCGGGCTGTTCTTGCGTATGGCCTCGACGGTGTGCAGCACATTCGTCCGCGCCACGGCGTCCACGAACTGGCCATTCTTGCCGCTCCGGTCTCCCGTGTACTTCGTTGCCTCGACCGCCGGCTTGATGACGTCCAGCAGGCCGGTCAGGTGGCCGAGCTGGACATTGTCGATCGCCCCGGCCACCGCGCCGCATGCGGTGTGGCCCATCACCAGAATCACCTTGGCGCCCGCCGCCGCGCAGGCGAACTCCATGCTGCCCAGCAGATCGTTGTTGGAGATGTTGCCGGCGATCCGCCCATTGAAGGTATCGCCGATGCCCGTATCCAGAATGATCTCGGCGGGCGCGCGCGAATCGATGCAGCTCAGGATCACCGCTGCCGGGAACTGACCTAGCGCGCTGGAACGCTTCTGCGCAAGATAGTCGTGCTTCTGAGGCTTACCCGCCCGGAAGCGCGCGTTGCCCCGTTTCATCATGTCAATCACCTGGTCCGGCGTCATCGCATCGCGCTGCGCCTGCGTCAGCGATGCGGCCTGCGCATCGCTGGGCACAAACGTCACGCCGGCCATCGCTGCCGCGCCCGCGCCAACACCGGCCTTCAACCAGCCACGCCGTCCCAGGTCCAGAGGGTGCCCAGCCATGCAACAATCCTTGATCGCTTCCATGAGGTGTCCCCTATAAGCAGCCCACAACGATAGACCGCGGGACGCGGCTACTCGATGATGGGCCGGCCACACATGCCGCTTTCGCGGCGAGAGACATTCTGTTCCTGTTTGCGGCGGTGAACAATGGTCTCGCGCGCGGCCCTATTTTTCTTGTTTTCGTGCCGGATGAGTGGCATAGTTTTTCGCACGACGGGCCCCAGGGCGGCTTCGGGGCGGTTCGACAACGAATGCGAAAGGTGCCCCATGCGATACCTGTACATCGTATTGATCGTGTTGCTCACGGCGATGGTTCTGTCGTTCAAGATCCAGAACTTCGAATCCGTCACCCTGACGCTCTGGACCTCCACCTTCACTTTGCCGGCGTCGGTTCTCGTCATCGGCGTCTACATCCTGGGCATGCTCACAGGCGGCTTTCTGCTCAGCCTGCTGCGTTCCGCCTTCCGTGGGGCCACCGGCCGTCCCGCCGGTCCCACCACCTGACGATTCCCCAAGCGCCACCCGGTTAGCCGCCGTGCGTCCGCAGTCAGGGCGCGAACGCGTACTTAGGAGCAATCCCGATGAAACGGTTATTCCTTGTCTTGTCCACGTGCGTGCTGGCCGGCTGCGCCGGCACGGTCGCGACGAAGAACGATCTGGCCAAGTACGGCACGCCGCCCAGTGACGACGACCTGTACCAGTACATGTCGACGCTACGCGATTCCATGCCGCCCACCCGGTACGTCAGCTATCGCGACAAGGGATATGCCGAATCCGTGAAGAAGACCACGGTTGTGGGCGAGGACGGCAAACCGGTGTCCGCCTGGCAGTATGACTTTGAAGTCGCCGGCTACGACCAGGCTGGCCCCGACCAGCCGCAGTGGACCGCGCGGCGCGTCGTGTTCTTCAACGGCCGCGCGATAGGCGGTTTCGATGCGAATGGGAAGTTCATGCGCACCAGCGCCCAGCCGCCCGGCGCGGCTGCGCCCGCGCCCGCAGCCACGCCGGCGCAGCCGCGCTAGGCCCGGCATTCCCCATTCCGCCGTTCCGGAGAACCCATCATGCACAAGCCTCAGCAGGCCACCCCGCGTCGCCCCCTGACCCTTATCGCCGCAGGCGGCATCCTTGGCCTGGCGGCCATCCTAGCCGGTTGCGCCAACCCGTCGGCGTCCTCGCGCGTCTACACCTTCGACCAGGCGCAGCGCGCCCAGACCGTCACCCTTGGCTATGTGATCGGCGTGCGGCCCGTCACCATCCAGGCCAGCCAGACCTCGGGCCTGGGCGTCATTGCCGGCGGCGCGCTGGGCGCCGTCACGGGTAGCGCCGTGGGCGGCGGCTCGGGACGCCGCATCACCACCGTCGGCGGCGCGGTCGGCGGCGCCATGGCCGGCAACGCCATCGAAAACGCCAGCGCGCGCAGGGCTGGCCTGGAAATCACCGTGCGCCTGGATTCGGGCGACGTGCGCGTCATTACGCAGGAAGCGGACGTGCCGATTTCGACCGGCCAGCGCGTCCAGATCGTCACGCAGGGCGGTGTCAGCCGCGTTGGAGGTATCTGACGCGGCGGTAGCGGCATCCGGCGCCGGGGTTCGGCCGGATGCGGTGATTAGGGCGGCAATTCTCCGCAGATTTTGCGGAGAATAGCCGTCTTAAGATTCACTTCATCCTGTCGCGTATAGTCGGCGCATGCGTATCCTACTGGCCGAAGACGATGTATCCCTGGGCGAGTCGATCGAGTCCTGGCTGGAGCTCGACGGCTACGTCGTCGACCGCGTGACGCGCGGCGATCTTGCCGAGACCGCGCTTGCCACTCACGACTACCACTGCGTGCTGATCGACCGCGGGCTGCCCGGCATGACGGGTGACGACCTGCTGCGGCGGCTGCGCGCGCGGCGGGACAACGTGCCGGCCATCATGATCACCGCCCGCGACGCGGTGCCCGACCGCATCGAAGGCCTGGACTTGGGCGCGGACGACTATCTCGTCAAGCCGTTCGACCTGGAGGAACTGTCGGCGCGCATCCGCGCCGCCTTGCGCCGCCGCGACGGCAACGCCACGCCGGCCCTGGAACACGGCGGTGTCTCGCTCGATGTCGCCGCCAAGCAGGTCCGTTACCAAGGTGCGCAGGTGGAGCTGACGGCGCGTGAATTCGCCATCCTGCACGCGCTCATCCGCCATCCCGGCCACATCGTGTCCCGCGCGCAACTCGAAGAAGCCCTGTACGGCTGGGGCGACGAAGTCGAAAGCAACACGATCGAAGTGCACATCTACAACCTGCGGCGCAAGCTGGCGGCGGATCTCATCAAGACGGTGCGGCGCCAGGGCTACAGGCTGGCGGACTGACATGCGCTGGCGCAAGACGGCACCCAACACCACGTCCAATCCCCCGCGCGGCTATTCCCTGCGGCGGCGACTGATCGGCACGACGCTCGGCTCCAGCATCCTGGTCGGACTCGTCAGCACGCTCATCGTGCTGGCCATCGCGCGCAAGGAAGTCAACGACGCTTACGACGACTGGCTGGAAGAGGGCGCGCGGCTGGTCCTGGCCCTGGGCGAGGGCAGCATCGGCCGCGTGGCTGGCGAACGCGCCCCGGCCGACACGCAGCCTGCGCTGCGGCTGGACTACCAACTGGTGTCGCGCACGGGAGAGGTGCTTCTGCGCGGTGAAGACGCACCCAAGCGGCCGTTCGTTGATCCCGAGCGACGCGGTGACCGCTATTACAACGTGCGTGCCGACGGCGAGGACTGGCGCGTCTACGTGCGCCATCACGACACCCTGGGGTTTTCGGCGCAAGTCGGTCAAGAGATGGACGACCGCACCGATCTCATCTGGGACATGCTCGAATCGCTGGCCTGGCCGCTGGTCGGCCTGTGGGTGCTGCTGGGGCTGATCAACTGGTTCCTGATCTGGCGGCTGCTCAAGCCGCTTGCGCGCATGACGCGCGGCATCGAGGCCAAATCGCCGACAGACCTGTCGCCCGTGGCGGAGGAGAGCAGGGCGTATGAAGTCCAGTCGATCACGGCGGCGCTGAACCGCCTGTTGGGCCGCCTGGATCACGCCCTTGAAGCGGAACGGCGCTTCACGGCAGACGCCGCGCACGAGCTGCGCACACCGCTCGCCGCGCTGGCGTCGCGGATCCAGGTGCTGCAACGCAGCCATCCCGCCGAACAGGCCCCGGCGCTTGCCGCCCAATTGCAGCGTTTGCGCGCCGACATGATGCGCACGACCAGCCTGGTTGAAAACCTGCTGCAGCTTGCGCGCCTGGACCCGCAGTCGGCCGATGCCATGCCCCGCGAGCGGCTGGACCTGCCCAACCTGCTGCAGGATGCCGCCGACGCCTGCGCGCCCATGGCGGCGGCACATGGCACGACGATAGCGATTGCCGCCCGCGAGGCCGCACTGGCCGGCAACCGGGATGCGCTCTTTACCGCCTTGCGCAACCTGATCCACAACGCGGTGTCGTACGGCCGCCAAGGCGGGCAGGTGCAGGTCGCTGCCGAACGCGCGGGCCAATATGTCGCGCTCAGTGTGAAAGACGACGGCCCCGGCGTGGCCCCGGCTGATCTCGAACGGTTGACGCAGCGTTTCTACCGGGTATTGGGCACGAATGTCCCGGGTAATGGCCTGGGCCTGTCCATCGTCGCGCGCGTGGCCGACATGCACCGCGGGCAATTGCGGTTCGGGCCGGGACTGGACGGCCGGGGGCTGGGCGTCACGCTCCTCGTGCCCATCGACACTGCGGTCTGACCACAACAATTTCGCATCCGTGCCCAAGGCTAAGATCTGCTTCATCTTCGGGGCGTCAAATGAAGCCATGTTCAACAACGAAGCGCAATTTGCGCAAGGAGCTGCACCATGACCCAGATCACCCGTCGTTCCACTTTCATCCGCACGTTCCTGGCCAGCGCGGTGCTGGCCGGCGCCACCGTGGCGGGCGTGGCGCATGCGCAGGGCTACACCGGTCCCAGCACCGGCAAACCGGCGGCCCAAGGTTATAGCGGCCCCAGCACGGTGGCCGTCACCACGGTCAAGGAACTGCTGGCCAATGGCCGCGATGACCAGAACGCCATCCTGCGCGGCCGGATCGTCTCGCACGACGGCGACGATCACTACACTTTCGACGACGGCACGGGCCAGATCCGCGTCGAGATCGACAACGACGATTTCCCCGCCGGCCAGAAGATCGACGACAAGACCCAGGTCGAACTGCGCGGCGAACTGGACCGCGATCGCAACAACGTCGAGTTCGATGTGGACAGCGTCCGCGTGATGTAAAGAGCGTGCGGAGGGCGCATACGGTATTCTGTCGGCCTCAAGTCAATACCCGTACCTGTTTGTCGTGAACCCCGTAACGCCCCCCGCCGCGGTCCAACTGCCCGAAGCCACCATCCGCGCCACTGTCCGGTTGCCCATCCGTCTTGCCGACGGCTCCGAGGCGCAGGCGTTGGCGTACAGCTTTCACGGCCTGGCCGACGCCCGAGACCATCTCGCCCTCAAATTCGGGCAGCCCGGCCCGCAGCCGCTCGTCCGGCTGCATTCCGAGTGCATGACCGGTGACGTCTTCGGCTCGCTGCGCTGCGACTGCGGCCCGCAATTGCAGGAAGCGCTTCGCCTCATGAGCCAGGAGGGCGGCTATCTGCTGTACCTGCGCCAGGAAGGGCGCGGCATCGGCCTGTATTCCAAGATCGACGCGTATCGGTTGCAGGAATTGGGCTATGACACCTATACCGCCAATCTGGAACTGGGCCACGGCCTGGACGATCGCGACTACACGCCGGCGGCGCAAATGCTGCGTGCATTGGGCGTCGACAATCTGGAACTGCTCACGAACAATCCCGACAAGCGCACCCAGCTCGAACACATGGGCATCCGGGTGAGCGGTTGCCGGCTGACGGGGGTCTATCCCAACGAGCACAACAAGGGCTATCTGCTAGCCAAGGCGCTGCGCACGCAGCACCGGATCGAGCTCGGTCAGACCGAGGAATGACAGGTTTGCCCGACTGATAGCCGGTCACCGGCCCCGCGAGTTCTGCGCGCGGCATCCGAGTCCAACTGTTCATGCGCGCCCCCCGGGCGCGTAACTATATGCAAGTTGAATGTGATGTTATAACATTGCGTCGTTCCGCCGTGGTTCCAGCACCGCCCGCCAAATGAGCGCCGGTCGTCCAACCCGCGATACGCAGCAATTTCATCCATTCGAGAAGTCAATGAAGAAGCATCACCACTCGGCGCCGCAAGACCGCCGGCAACGCCGGAGCGCGCGCGCTGCCATGGCCGCGATCACCCTGGGCTCCGTCTGCGCCGCGCAAGGCGCCGAAGTGTCCCCCGCAAACCCGCCGTCCGCGCAACGCGTTGCAGTCAGCCCGCAGCCGGTCGAACTGAACCCGGTCGTCGTCACTGCCACCCGGAACGAGCAGCGCCGGGACGATGTCGCCTCGTCGATGGAAGTGGTGGACGGAAACACGCTGGATGAGACGGTGGGCAACACGTTCCTGGACCGGCTGAAGAAGAACGCCAGCGTCGACGTGATCCAGTATCCGAATGGCTTGGCGGGTATCGGTTTGCGCGGATTGCGGCCCAACTTCGAGTTCACCATCAACCCGCGCACGCTGGTGTTGATCGATGGCCGTCCGTCCGGATCGACCAGCTTCACGACCTTGTCGCCCGAGAGCATCGAGCGCGTGGAGGTCTTGAAAGGTCCGGCGTCGTCGCTGTACGGCGCCTCGGCCATGGGTGGGGTGGTCAACATCATCACGCGCCGTTCCAGCGGGCCGATCGGCGGCTCAGTGAGCGTGGGCTATGGGTCGTTCGACACCCGGCAGACGGATCTGGCGCTGGGCGGATCCATCGACGACCGCACCGACTTCGACCTGGCGCTTGGCTACGTGAACCAGCATGGCGATTTTCGGACCGGCGCCGGAGAAAAGCGGCCGAACAGCGACTTCCGGCGCACCTCGGGCAAGGCCCGTATCGGCAGCGATCTGACCGACCGCGTGCGCATCGACGCGACGCTCGACTGGGCAGACCTGAACAACAACGCGCCGGGCCCGGTCAGTTTCGACCCGCCCAACGCGTCTGCCAACCAGACTGACCGCCTGGGTGGCGATGTGCGGTTGCAAGTCTCGCCGGACGACCACCTGGTCACGGCGGTGTTGTATGCCTCGCGCGAAAACTACAACTACCTCACCGTGCCGCCCGCGGCGTCGCGCTACCGTTCCAGCCGCACCGAGTCGCGTTATGTCGGCATGCAACTGCAGGATGTGTGGACGCTAACCCCGCAACACACCTTGACCTACGGCACCGATTGGCAGCGTGTGGAGGCCGACCGCTACAGCTACAACGCGAGCGGCGACCGGCTCGCGCCCTACAGCCCGAATGAACGCCGCGACAGCAACGGCATCTTTGCCGAGTGGGGCAGCCGCTGGCTGGAGGATCGCCTGATCCTGACGCTGGGCGGGCGCATGGACTGGATCGAATCGAGCACCCTGTCCACGCCGTACAAGAACACGTTCTCGCCGGGTTCGTCGCGCTTCACCAGTTTTAATCCGCGGGGCGGCGCCGTATACAAGCTCAATGAGTTCTGGCGCGTGCATGGGTCCGCCGGCACCGCATTCGCGCCACCGCAGGGCAGCGAACTGGCGGGCGAAAACGTCGAGTACGCCGGAGCCCAGCGGCGCGTCAGCATGGGCAATGCAAACCTCAAGCCCGAGCGCAATCGCAGTTGGGACCTGGGCCTGGGCTATGCCGACGATCGCGTCGACGCCGACCTGACCTATTTCGATTCACGCATCCGCGATCGCATCCGCTCGGCCATCGTCAGCAACACGCCGCAGGAGCGGATCAGCAGCTACGAGAACGCCAATGACTCGCGCATGCGCGGCATCGAAGCCCGGCTGGCGGTGGATGCCGGGCAGTGGTTCGGTCTGCCGGCCAACCGCGTGGGCGTGTCGGGCAGCCTTACGCGCCTGATCCAGGCGGAAGACTTCGATGCGAGCGGCCCGGTGCCCATCCGCAACGTCGCCAAGTGGAAGGCAAACATGTCGCTTACCGTCAGCAACGGTCGGGCATTGTCGGCCACCGTGACCGCGCGTCACGTCGGCACGCGCTATGACAACGACAACAGCCAGGGAAGCATCTACACCAGCGGACGGGGCGGCGTGTTCGGCAACGAACCCTTCACCGTGGTCGACCTGAGCGCACGCTGGAACGTCACGCCAAAGGATTCGCTGCGCTTTGACGTGGCCAACCTGTTTGACCGCGACTATTACGAAAAGGCCGATTACGTGATGCCCGGCCGCGCCTATTACCTGCGTTACACGCGGATGCTGTAAGCCATGGAGATCAAGTCCCTGCTGGAAGGCATCGCGCAATTGCTGTTCCAACCCGTCATCGCCTTGCTCATCGTCCTGGTGGCATGGACGCTCATCGCGCTGGGCATGTTTGGGCGTAGCGCGATGCAACGGCTGCGTGGGCGGCGGTCGGCCGTTGCGCGCTACACGGCGCGCATCGACGACGCAGCGCAGGCCGCCGACGATCCCGTGGACATCCGGATAGAACAGGTGCTGGCCGAGGCCGACCATGCCAGCCTCCGGTCGCTCAACGCGGTGCGCTTTGCGGTCCGGTGCGGACCGTCGCTCGGCTTGATCGGCACGCTGATCCCGATGGCGGCCGCCCTCAGCGGTCTGGCGCAGGGCGACCTGCCCGCGCTGGCGAACCATATGGTGGTGGCGTTCTCGTCCACCATCGTGGGCATCGCTGTCGGGGTGGTGGCGCACGTCATCGTCATGGTGCGCGAGGGATGGCAGCGGCAGGATCTGGACGCGATCCGGCTGCATGCCGAGCGCGTGCTGCGCCGCCATGAGGCCGCCGCTGACGGAGCCGTCTCGTGAAGCCGTGCATGCGGTTCGCCCGGCGGCACGGCGACAGCGCGGTCCACGACGATCCGCTGGCCGGCGTGGCCAACCTGTTCGACGCAAGCCTTGCCTTCATCGTTGCGATGGCGCTGGCGCTGTTCTCGGTGCTGGGGTCGACCGACCTCCTGAGCGACGACGCCAGCTGGACGCTCACGCGCACTACCGCCGATGGAACGCTGGAGGTGGTGAGCAAGGAGAAGCAGCAGATCAAGGTCGAACGCGTGACCGACCAGAAACTGTCGGGGCAGGGCCATCGCCTGGGCACTGCCTACCGGCTTCCCGACGGCCAGGTCGTCTACGTTCCCGAACAAGGCGCGCCGGCGTCCAAGTAAGCGATGAAACTCCAGTTGAACAAATACCCCGCGTTGCAGCGATATCTGGCCTTCACGCTGCTTTTCATAGTGGCCTCGCTGCTGTCGATGATGGGCGTCGCGCCCCTGCTGGCCGCACCCGCGCCGCCGCGGATCGCCGTCGTGTCGATCGAAGTTGCCCAGCAGCCGACCACGCTGCGCGCAGCCGTTCAGCGCCTGGCCGGCCGGTTCCAGATCGACCTGTTCGGGCTCGGATCGGGGCAATTGCCGGGAATCGACAATGTGGACCTGGCGGCGTATGACCTCGTCCTGGTGGAAGGCGTCGGGCCGAAGCTTGCCCAATACCGCAGCCAGTTCGATGCGGCGGGCGCGAGCACGCGCGTGCTGGTGATCAACGGATCGGAATGGCTGCGCGGCAACGTGGCGGCGGACAGCGTCCCGGACGCCATCGTCTACTGGCGCAACGCCACGGTCAGCAATTACGTCCGGCTCTTTGGTTACCTGGGGGCACGTCTGTTGGGAATGCCGGGCGAGGTCCAACCACCCGTCCGATACGCCGACCATGCTTATTACCACCCCGCGCATGCCCAGGCGTTCGAATCGCCCGCGGACTACATGGCATGGATGGGCCAGCGGCTGCCGGACGCATCCGTCAGGCCTCGGGTCGGCATCATGTTCTACCGCAGCCTCGCGCTGGGCGAGAACACGGGCGTGATCGATGCGCTCATCACACAAGTCGAACGGCAGGGCGGTCTGCCAGTGCCGATCTGGCGCAGCGATAGCCGTGATTCGCTGCAATCGTTCATGGGACCGGATGGCCGCGCGGCCATCGATGTCCTGATCCTGTGCGCCAGCCAGATCGATTACCGCGATCATCGCGCCGGCGTGGAACAGGCGAGGGCGCTGGGCGTCACCGTCCTGGGCTGCACCACCGATTACACGCGCACCCCGGACGAATGGCGGCGCGACATAGGCGGCTTCGCGCCGGATCGCAGCGGACAGTTGGCCTTGTCGGAGGTCAGCGGCATCGTCGAGCCCATGATGGTCGGCGCGCGAACCGTGCAACCCGACGGCGCGGTGCGCCATGTGCCGATCCCCGAGCAGATCGAATGGCGTGTCGCCCGGGCGCTGGCCTGGGCCCGGCTGCATCGCATGGCCAACCACGACAAACGGATCGTCGTCGCCTTCCACAGTGAGGCCGCGGACCAGGCGGACGTGGGCAGCGACCCTGACACCTATCTCGATGCGCAGGCCAGCCTGGCCGCGTTGCTCAGGCGATTGCAAGCAGAGGGCTACGATGTGGGCGACGCCGCACTGCCCGACGCCGCGCACCTTGCCCAAGTGATGGCGCGCGACGCGTCCAACATCGATGGCGGCCTGTGGGATCCGTCCCAGCCGGCGCGCGACCCTGCGAAGACGCAGGCCGCGCAGGACGAAATGGCGCGGCGCGTGAGCGACGGCAATGCGGTGCTGCTGCCGGAAGCCGACTACCTGCGCGCCTATGCACGGCTGCCGCAAGCGCTGCGCGCGCAGACCGAAGCGCAATGGGGCCCGCCGCCCGGCCGGCTCATGGTGCATACCGCTTCCGATGGCAAGCGCGCAATCGTGCTGCCCATTCTGCGATTCGGCAAGGTCGCGCTGATGCCGCATCCGGTGTGGGGCTATCTGCAGGATGCCGGGGCGCTGCGTTCGACGGGTGCGCTGGCGCCGCACCATCAGTACATCGCGTTTTATCTCTGGATGCAGCAGTCATGGCAGGCCGACGCCTATCTGCCGATCTTCACGCAACTGTCGCTGATGCCCGGCAAACAGCAGGGGCCCGGCCGCGACGACTGGGTGGGCGCGCTGATCGGAAATGTGCCGCACATCCAGCCCACGCCGTTGCAGGCCAACGGCGGCGTGGGCAACAAGCGCCGCACGCAGGCCGTGACGATCGGATTCATGCCGCCCATCGGCCGTCTGCCTGCTGCGCCGCACGTGCAGGCGCTGCGGCAGGCGCTCGAAGCGGCCAGCCCCTCGGCCCCCGCCACGCAGGACGCGGCGCGCGCTGCGGCGCAGCCGTTTGCCACGGCGCTCGATGTGGACCCGCAGACGGCCGACTGGCCAACGCTCGCGTCGGCCCTGCAGGCCTATCTGCAGGAGATGGACAGCGCCGTCACCCCGATCGGCGGTCACGTGCTGGGAGAGGCGCCGGGGCCGGACACGGTAGCGAGCATGGTGCAGGCCATGCTGGCGGGCGACTCGGCCGACGCACCCGCGATCGGCGCGGTGCGCGCCGTGCTGGACGGCGACCCGTCCGCGCTGCCGGCGGAGACCGCCGCCCGGATTCAGGCCTACACCGAACGCATCCTGGCCGCGCCGCAAGAGATGGACGCCGTGATCGGCGCGCTGGCCGGCCGCTATGTCCCGCCGGGACCCATGGCGGACGCCATCCGCAACCCGGACGCGCTGCCGCCTGGCCGAAATCCCTACACCTCTGAAACCCGGCGTCTCCCGACGAAGCAGGCGTGGGAGCAGGGAGCAAAGCTGGCCGACGAGCTGGTCGCCAACTACCAGCGCGAGCATGGCGCGGTGCCCGGCAAGGTCGCCTTCGTGCTGTGGTCTGGCGAGTCCGCGCAGAACGAAGGGATGATCGAAGCGCAGATCATGCGGCTGCTCGGCACCCGGCCCGTCTGGAATCCGCGGGGCGAAGTGATCGACGTGGAGCTGGATGACCGCGCGGCATTGGGGCGTGCGCGCGTCGATGTGCTGGTCACCACGTCAGGTACCTACCGCGATCATTTCCGCGACAAGATTGCCATGCTTGCCAAGGCCGCACGGCTGGCCGCGTCCGCGCCGGAGGCCGACAACCCGGTGCGGCAGAGCGAACAAAGTACGCGCCGCATCCTGATCGCGGCGGGCGTCGCTCCCGGCGAAGCCGCCACCCGCGCCGGACGGCGCATCTACTCGACAGCGCCCGGCGCCTATTCGCCATCGACCCAATTTGCCATTCAGGCCGGGGCGGAATGGACCGACGAACGGCTGGCCCGGCTGTATACGGACAGGCTTGGCCATGCCTACGGGGAAACCGACTCGGGCGCGGCCGACGCCGAGGCCTTCGCCGCCCAGCTTTCGGGCGTGGACGCGGCCGTCTTCAGCCGCAGCTCAAACGCGTATGGCTTGCTGGACACCAGCATGCCCGCCGCGTATCTGGGCGGAATCGGCATGGCGGTGCGCCAGCAGACCGGACGCCAGATCAGCAACTACGTGGCCGATACGCGAAACATGCGGCGGGGCGACGTGCGGATGGAATCGCTGTCGCGCACGTTCAACCGCGAGCTGGCCACCCGCTACCTCAATCCCGCGTGGATCCAGGCGATGCAGGGTAGCGGCTACAACGGCGCCCGCTACATGGCCGAGCTGCCGGCCAATCTGCTGCTGTGGGACACCACCACACCGGATCTCGTCAGCGACGCGGACTGGGCGCACGTCAAGGAGGTGTATGTCGACGACAAGCATGACCTCGGCCTGAAGACTTACTTCGAGGCCAGCAATCCGGCGGCACGCGAAAACCTGATCGAGACCCTGCTGGCGGCCATCGACCGGGGCGCCTGGAAGGCCGACGGGCAGCAGCGTAGCGAATTGGCTGCCGCGCTGGCAGACAGCCGGCAGGCCGCGCGCAACGCCTGCGGGGCCGCGGACTGCGGCGCATCGCCGGGCGGGCAACAGGCGCCGGCTCGCGTGCCGGGCGGCGAGACTGGCGACCAGATGGGCGAGGGCGCCGTCGTCGAAGGCTATGCGCTGCAAGCGCGCCAGGCCGCCGACGCGCCGGATCCCGCCGCTTCACGACATTGGCCGCTGGCGCTGATCGCCTTGGCCGCCATATTGGCAGGCATGCTCCTGCGCCCAAGATGGTGACGCGTTGAAAGGGCTGTGCCCGCATTGCCACGCGCTGGCGAACGGCGGCCGGGTCGAGGCGCATCCGCGTCTGATGTACCGTGGCGTCCAGCGGGTGGACGCCACTGCACCGGAACATGCAGGTCGCCGCCATGCGCATTTTTCGTGCTCGGCCTGCGGGACGTTATGGATCCGCTCGTACGACCGATGGGGCGCTGCGTACGGGATGCAGCTCAACCCGAATCAGATTTAGCCGCCGCTGCGGGTTCCTTGACCTAGGACAAACCCTTATACTCTGGCCCGGTCATTGAGACGCATTGCTGACTGAGTGGCCGTCTCGTTTTGGAATCCCTTATGAATCAACAACATAAAGACCTGTCCGCGCTCGCAAAAGTGTGGCTGTTTGTGCTGGGCGCGTGCATTCTGGCCGCCGGGCTGTTTTTCGGTTACCACGGCGCGCGTCTGGTGGCCCTGAATGGAAGCTGGTATTTCGTGGTGTGCGGCGTTGTGCTCGCCATCTCCGGCATCCAGATCGCCCGCCGCCGCGCCAATGGCGGCCTGCTTTTCGCGCTGGCGCTGATCGGCACCGCCATCTGGGCAGTCATCGACGTCGGCCTGCAATTCTGGCCGCTCGTCTCCCGCGTGCTGGTGTTCGTGGGCTTCGGCATCCTGGTCGCGCTGTCGCAGCCGCTGCTGCGCCGCGCGCAGAAGCTGCCGGCCAATCCGGCGCCGGCCCGCATTGCCGCCGCCGTGCTGGCGCTGGCCTTCATCGCGACCGTGGCCGGCATGTTCGTGCCGCACGCGCCCGTGTCGCAAGGCGAGACCCTGGCGCTCAAGCCCGTCGCACCCGGCCAGGAACAAAAGGACTGGGCGCACTACGGCAACACCGCCGGCGGTACCCGCTTTGCAGCGCTGGACCAGATCACGCGCGACAACGTGAAGGACCTTGAGGTTGCCTGGACCTACCGTACGGGCGACACCCCCGTCAGCCCCGGTGGCGGCGGCGCCGAAGACCAGCAGACCCCGCTGCAGATCGGCAACCGCGTATTCCTGTGCAGCCCGCACAACAACGTGATCGCGCTGGACGCCACCACGGGCAAGGAACTCTGGAAGGTCGAGATCAACGCCAAACAGAAGAAGTGGATGCGTTGCCGCGGCCTGGCCTATTTCGATATCGATGCGCCGCTTGAGCAGCCCACCGTCGAGGGCGCGACGCCGGTCAAGGCCGTGAGCCTGGGCGCCGGCGCCGCCTGCCGCCGCCGCATCCTGATGAACAGCGTGACGCCCGAGCTGATCGCACTGGACGCCGACACCGGCGCCTTCTGCGCCGATTTCGGCAAGCAAGGCCGCGTGGATCTGCGCGCCGGCATGGGCAAGGGCGCCGACAAGGGCGAGTACTACCCGACCTCGGCCCCGACGCTGGCCGGCACCACCATCGTGATCGGCGGCCGCGTGGCGGACAACGTCAGCACCGATATGCCTGGCGGCGTGGTGCGTGGCTTCGACGTGATTACCGGCGAGCTGCGCTGGGCCTTCGATCCGGGCAATCCGGAAGACCAGGCCGCGCCCGCCGACGGCCAGACCTACGCACGCTCGACCCCGAACGTGTGGGCGCCGATGTCGTATGACGCGCAGTCGAACACCGTGTTCATGCCGGTGGGCAGCGCCGCCGTCGACCTGTGGGGCGTGAAGCACACTGCGCTCGACCGCAAGTACGGCGCGTCCGTGCTGGCCGTCGATGCCAGCACCGGCCGCGAGAAGTGGGTCTACCAGACCGTGCATGACGACCTGTGGGACTTCGACGTCCCGATGCAGCCGTCCTTCGCCGACTTCCCCGTCGACGGCAAGACCGTGCCGGCGCTGGTGTTCGGCACCAAGGCCGGCCAGATCTTCGTGCTGGACCGCCAGACCGGCAAGCCGCTTACGCGCGTCGAAGAGCGCAAGGTGCCAGCCGGCAACATCCCCGGCGAAACCTACTCGCCGACCCAGCCGTTTTCCGTCGGCATGCCTTCGATCGGCGCGAACGACATGAAGGAATCGGACATGTGGGGCGCCACGCCGTTCGATCAGCTGCTGTGCCGCATCCACTTCAAGTCCAAGCGCTACACGGGCCTGTTCACGCCGCCGGGCACGGATCCGTCGCTGAACCTGCCGGGTTCGCTGGGCGGCATGAACTGGGGTGGCATCTCGATCGACCCGGTGAACGGCTACCTTTTCATCAACGACATGCGCGTCGGCCTGGAAGTGCAACTGGTCGAAGCCGGCGCCAACGCCAAGAAGAGCGACGGCAATGAAGCCGCCGCGATCCAGGGCCCCGTGGCCCTGTCCGGCACGCCCTATGCGATCAACGCCAAGGTGCGTTTCATGTCGCCGCTGGAGATCCCGTGCCAGGCGCCGCCGTTCGGCACGCTGACGGCCGTGGACCTGAAGACGCAGAAGATGGTCTGGCAGGTGCCGGTCGGCACCGTGCAGGACACCGGCCCCTTCGGCGTCAAGCTGGGCCTGCCGATCCCGATCGGCATGCCCACCATCGGCGGCACGCTCGCCACGCAGGGCGGTCTGGTGTTCATCGCCGCCACGCAGGACTACTACCTGCGCGCCTACGATGCCGGGACGGGCAAGGAAGTGTGGAAGGTCCGCCTGCCGGTCGGCAGCCAGGGCACGCCCATCAGCTACAAGTCGACCGCCGATGGCAAGCAGTACATCGTCATCTCGGCCGGCGGCGCCCGCAACTCGCCGGACCGCGGCGACTACGTGATCGCTTACGCATTGCCGGGCAAGATCTGAACGGTGCGGTAAGCGTAGGATCAAGGCGCTCTTCGGAGCGCCTTTTTCTTTGGGTCAAAGCCGGGATTGCAGCGTGCGGGTGCGGTACAGCTTGTACAACGCCACCGGGGCGCCCACCAAGCCGATTATTGGCTGTAGCGATGCTTCCCCGTCTTGATGAAGAGATCCGAAAAGTTTTCCCAGTCGTTTAGGAACACAAACATCTCTCCCTCATCGCCTTCGCAAAGCGCCGAGCCCCGGCTGCTTTCTTCCCAGAACGAGAAGAACGGCAGGCGACGAATGTCGTTCAGCCGCACCAGGCGGTCTTTCACGACGGTCAGGCCAAAGTAGGTGGTAGTCATCTCCGCAGCCTCTTCATAAGTCGCTGAAAAATAAGGATCGTAGTCGGGAAGGCATGCAACCTGGAATAGCCGGAAGGCGTAGTGCGCAGGGGGTGTCGCTAACAAAATGTAATAGATAATCCCTGGCGACATCGGCAAGATAAATGAATATCGCAAGAAACGAGACGAGTTACCCCGCACTCGAGTAGTGCATTCTGAGCGTCTCCGTCGGCATTCGCCGCGTGCATTTCCCCTGTTATGTGACCAGCATTGCGTGTTACCCATGCGCCAGCGCACTGGCGTGCCGTCTTGAATACCGAGCAGTACGGAGGGGTACGTGAAGCAGCAGTTGAAAGTTGGACTGACGGTGGCCGGCGTGCTTCTTGGAGCCAGCGCGCTGGGCGCCTATGTCGCGGGATTCAGCTTGACGTCAAAGCCCGCCGCTGTCGCGGCGATGCTGGGCGACGGCAAGCAAGGGCCGGCCGGCATGGCCTGGATCCCGCCTGCGGAATTTCTGATGGGCAACGACCACAAACTCTCGCAGCCGAACGAGTTGCCTGCTCATCGGGTTCGAGTCACCGGTTTCTGGATGGACGTACACGATGTCACGAATGCGGAATTCCGCCGTTTCGTCGATGCCACGGGCTATGTGACGACGGCGGAGCAAAAGCCGAAGTGGGAAGACTTGAAAGTGCAGCTTCCCCCGGGCACGCCGCGTCCGGACGAGACCTTGCTGGTGCCGGGCGCCATGGTCTTTATCGGGACCGAATCGGAAGTGTCTTTACGCGATTACAGCCGCTGGTGGCGGTTCGTGCCAGACGCGAATTGGCGTCAACCGCAAGGACCGGGCAGCAATATCACCGGCAAGGACGACCATCCCGTTGTCCAGGTCTCCTACGACGATGCGCAGGCGTATGCAAAGTGGGCAGGCAAGCGTCTGCCCACGGAAGCGGAATGGGAGTTCGCCGCGCGTGGCGGCTTCGAACAGGCGACCTATGCTTGGGGCGATGAGCTCAGCCCCGGCGGCAAGCCCATGGCCAACATCTGGGATACGCGGCAACAGCAGCCGTTCCCGGTGGTCAAGGACGAGAAGATCCAGGTTGGCACGACGCCGGTCGGCACGTTCCCGGCCAACGCGTACGGCCTCTATGACATGGCCGGCAACGTCTGGCAGTGGACGGCAGATTGGTACCGCGCGGATGCGTTCCGCATCCAGGCCCAGTACCGGCAACCGCCACAAGACCCCGCCGGACCCGCGGACAGCTTTGACCCCGACGACGGAAACGTCCCCGCGTCCGCGCCAAAACGCGTCACGCGAGGCGGCTCTTTCCTGTGCAGCGACACCTACTGCATCAGCTACCGCGCCAGCGCGCGGCGGGGCAACGACCCCTTGAACGGCATGTCCCACCTTGGCTTTCGCACAGTGATGACGCCTGAACAATGGAAGCAGGCGCAAAGCCAGTCAGGACGCGTCGCCAGCCGTTGATTCCTTACCGGGCATCCGTCCCGGTGAGCCCGTTTGCAGTGGACAAGAGGGTCAAGCATGGCGCAGCGCGACGGAATTCTGGCTTTGGAAGCGGCGATATCCCAGGAGGTCCTGGGACAGGCGGCGGTAATACGCCAAATGCTGATCGCACTGGTGGCCGACGGCCATGTGCTGCTTGAAAGTCTTCCCGGGCTGGCCAAGACGCGCATGGTCAAGGCCCTCGCGTCGCACCTGGCGGCCGACATGAGCCGGATCCAGTTCACGCCCGACCTGCTGCCGTCGGACATCACCGGGGCCGATGTGCTGCAGCAGGATGCCGAAGGGCGCAATCGCATCGCGTTCCAGGCCGGACCGCTGTTCGGCAACCTCATCCTGGCCGACGAGATCAACCGGGCGCCGGCCAAGGTGCAATCGGCGTTGCTCGAAGCCATGGAGGAAAGACAGATCACGGTTGGCAGCAACACGCGCAAGATGCCCGAGCTTTTCATGGTGCTGGCCACGCAGAACCCGATCGAGCAAGAGGGTACGTATCCGTTGCCTGAGGCCCAGATGGATCGCTTCCTGATGAAGATAAAGCTGGACTATCCCGGCGCCGAGGACGAAATGGCGATGTTGGCGATGCTTCGCGGCGCAACCCAGGACGACGGCGCGGCAGTGCGTACCGAGGCGGCCCGCATTTCCCAGGAAACGCTCTTCGCCTGCCGAACCGAAGCGGCGGCGGTCCATGTGGCGCCGGCGGTGGATCGCTATACGGTGGACCTTGTGAACGCCACGCGTCGTCCCGCCGACCATGACGCGGATCTGGGCCGATGGATTCAAGTCGGCGCTAGCCCTCGCGGCGCCATTGCGCTGGACCGAGCCGCCCGCGTCCATGCGTGGCTGGAAGACGCCGACTTCAGCGCGCCGGACGACGTGCGCGCGGTGGCTCACGCGGTGCTGCGCCATCGCTTGCATCTTTCCTACGATGCGGTGGCCGATGGGATTACGGCAGATCAGGTCATCGATCGTGTCCTGGACGTTGTCGCCGTGCCGGCGTAGTAGTTCCCATGAATCGCGCGCCGCACCCCGTCCATCCGCCGTTGTCCGAGTTGATCGCACTGGAGTCAGCGGCGAGCGGATTGTCGTTTCTCGCGAACCAACCCCTTAGCAGCGTGCTCGCGGGCCCACATGGGTCCCGGCTGCGGGGCCGGGGGCTGGATTTTGCGGAGCTTCGGCGTTACGTGGCCGGTGATGACCTGCGCCGCCTGGACCTGCGCGCATCGTTGCGCTACGGCAAGCCGTTCGTGCGTTCGTACACCGAGGAACGTGACCGTCCCGCGATGATCGTCGTGGACCAACGCATGAGCATGTACTTCGGCTCCGTGCGTGCATTCAAGAGCGCCGTCGCGGCGCGGCTGGCCGCGATTGCCGCGTGGATAGCCTACCGGGGAGGGGACCGCGTCGGCGGTCTTGTGTTCGACGATGGCGGGGTAAAGGCGTTCAAACCCTTGCGAAGCCGCGACCGGATCCGTGCATTCCTGGCTGCAGTGGCGTCGGCGAATGCCAACCTGTCCGCCGAGCGGCCCGATGCGCCGGCCGAGCAAGGCTTGAACCGTGCGCTGCGCGGCGCGCTTCTGAACGCGCCGCACGATTGCCTGGTCTGCGTCATCAGCGATTTTGCCGGCGCGGACGACGACACCTTGCGCATCCTGAGGCTGCTGGCGGCGCACAACGACGTGCTGGGCATGCTGGTGTTCGACCCGATGGCGCAGCAATTGCCTCGTAGCGGTCGGCTGGTGGTCACGCAGGGCGAATTGCAGGTGGAAGTCGCAGTGGGCCAACGGCGGGAACGCGAGCCACTGGCGAGTTTCTTTGGTGACCGCCTTCGCCGGGTGGCGGATGTGCTGCACCGAAGCCGCGTGCCGTTGCTGTCCATCAATACGGCAGAGGAAGAACTGCCTCAGTTGCGGCGCGAGCTCGGCAAGCAGGCGACGGCGGCGGTCACGCCGCGGCAAAGGGGGAGGCCAGCATGAGCGAGGCGCTGCCGGGGTTGGATCAGTTGCGCGAACTGCCGTTGCCGGCACCCGTGCCGTACTGGCCCGAGACTTGGGGTTGGGCCGTTCTGGCCGTCCTGCTGCTGGCTGGCGGCGCATGGGCGGCAGCGGTCATATGGCGCCGGCGTCACCGCAACCTGTATCGGCGCCAGGCATTGCAAGCGTTGCGGCAACTGGCTCGGGCTACGGCCGAGGATTCCTTGGCCGCACGTGGCCTGCCAGCGCTGCTCAAGCGCACGGCGCTGGCGGCCCAGCCGCCGGATGGGCGCGCTGCGGTGGCGTCACTGAGTGGCGAGCCATGGATCCGCTACCTGGAGCACGACGTGCCTGCGGGCTTTCCGAAGAACGCGGCTGAACTGATGCGGCTGCTGGCCTATGCGCCGGACGACGCGGTGCGTGGCCTGGACGGCGCATCGTTGTCGCAGTTGATCCGGGCCAGCCGCGAATGGGTGGTGAAGCATCATGTGGAGGCTTGAGTATCCCTGGTTGCTCGTCGCTGCGCCGCTTGCGTTGGCAGCCTATCGCTGGCTGCCCGCCTATGTACAGCAACGCAATGCGCTGCGCGTCCCGTTCTTCGATTCCGTTGCCGCGATCATTGGGCAAACGCCGTCGCGGCCAGGCGTGCGGGTCCGCGCTGGCCAGCTCTGGCTGAATATCGCAGTCTGGTTGCTGATGGTGGTGGCGCTGGCACGTCCGCAATGGGTCGAGCCGCCGCTGACGCACACCGAGGCGGTTCGAGACGTCCTTCTGGCCGTCGATATCTCACAGTCGATGGACACCGCTGATTTCCGAAATGCGCAGGGGCATCCCGAATCAAGGTGGACGGCGGTCAAGGCCGTGGTGGCGGACTTCATCGCCAAGCGGCCAGATGACAGGCTGGGGTTGATCGTATTTGGGACCAGCGCCTATCCGCAGGCGCCGCTGACGGCCGACCACGTTGCGCTGACGTTGCTGCTGAATCGGACGGCCGTGGGCATGGCGGGTCCCAACACGGCCATTGGCGACGCCATCGGCCTGGGCATACGGATGCTGGATGCCGCGAAAGAGCGGGACAAGGTATTGATCCTGTTGACCGACGGCAATGACACAGGCAGCGCCGTGCCGCCTGCGCGCGCCGCCGCGTTGGCGGCACAGCACCACATCATCGTGCATACCATCGGTATCGGCGATGCTGCCGCGACGGGCGAGGACCGCGTCGACTTCGGCATGTTGGAAGGAATTGCGCGGGCCACCGGCGGGCAGTTCTTCAAGGCGGAAGACCTGGCCAGCCTGCAGTCTGTGTATGCAACGCTGGACCGCATCACGCCGCGAGAGGTCAAGACCCTGCGGCATCAGCCCAAGCGCGACTATTTCTGGCTGCCGCTGGGGCTCGCTCTCTGCCTGCTGGTCGCCTGGCATGGGGTGGCCGCGATCTCCGCATGGCGGCTTCGCCGCACGCAGGTCCCGCACGATGAACGAACAGAAGAGGGGCAAGCATGGACCTCGATCTGAGCGCCTTCCACTTCTTGCGCCCCTGGTGGTTGTTGGGCCTGCTTGGGGCGGCGCTGCTCTGGTGGGCGCGGCGTGGCGAAGGGGACGCCGTGGGGCGCGCCAGCCGGATCTCGCCCGCGCTGCTGCCTTATCTGATCGTGCGTTCGCCCGGCAGCCGAGGGCCGCGCCCGATCGACGCATTGGCGCTGATTCTGGCTATCGGTTCCGTCGCCGCCGCCGGCCCGGCATGGCATCGCGATCAGCCCGAATTTCTGGACAATGTGGCGCCGCTGATCGTGGCCGTCGCACTGGGACCGTCCATGGACGGCGCCGACGTTCCACCCACACGCCTGGAAGCGGCAAAGCACCTCGTGCGGGATCTGGCCGCCCGCCGCGCCGGCGCCAAGACGGGCTTGATCGCCTACGCGGGCAGCAGCCACCTGGTGCTGCCGCCCACCGACGACACCAACTTGCTGGACCTGTTCACGCAGGCGTTGGCGTCGGATCTGATCGGCCCGCAAGGGCGGGACGCGGCGGGCGCCATCGCGTTGGCCGCTCAGGTGCTGGCGGCCGAACGTGCCGGCGGCACATTGCTGCTGCTGACCGACGGCGCCGATGCCGGCAGCCAGGACGCGGTACGTCAGCGCGCGCAAGCAGCGGCTGACCTGCAGGTGCTGGTGATGGCAGTGGGGCAATCGGGACTGGATAAGGCTGCACTGCAAGACTTGGCCCGGGCGGCGGGCGCGCCGCTGGGCAGCCTTACCGCCACGCCAGACGACCTGGATTGGATCACGCTGCACGCGCAGCAGCACTTCCAGGCCGTGCAGGATGCGCAATCCGGCGCCATTCACTGGAAGGATGCGGGCTATTGGCTCTGCTGGCCCCTCGCATTGCTGGCATGGTTGACGGTACGGCGGGGTTGGAATGTGGCCTGGATGGCCGTGATCGTGATCGCCGCATCGGTGGGCGTGCCGGCGCAATCGCACGCAAACCCGTTGGCCGACGCGTTTTTGACGGCGGATCAGCAGGGCCGCCGGGCGTTCGATAGTGGCCGCTTCGAAGAAGCTGCGACGCTTTTCCAGGATCCGTACTGGAAAGGACGGGCCGCCTATCAGGCGGGCAAGTACGCCGACGCCTTGGCCGCGTTTTCAAAGGTGGATACCCGCGAGGGCGTCTTCTATGTGGCCAATACCCAGACGCGCCTTCGGCAGTACGACGCTGCATTGGCCGCTTACGACCGCGCCCTGGCCATGTCGCCGGGCTGGGAGGCCGCCGCCGTGAACCGGGGCATCGTCGAACGGCTGCTGGCGGCGATGAGCCAGGAAGAGCAGGGCAGCCAGGCCGAGCCGCCGGATCAGACGATCGCGGACAAGACGGCAAAGGACGGCAAGATGGTTGCCGCTCCGGTCGCCCAGGCGGCATCCGAAGACGTCTGGTTGCGCAATCTGACGTTGTCGCCCACGCGCTTTCTGCGCGGCCGGTTCGCCGTCGAAGACGCGGCAGGAGGGCGCCCATGAGCGGTGTGCATCGGGTGCTTTCATTCATGATGCAGGGCGCTTTGGCCTTGTATCGCCTCACGGGCCCGCTTGGCCTCGTCGGCCTGCTTGGCCTGCCTGGCGCCGTGATCGCGCAAGACACGCCGGCCTTGCGGGTCACAGCAACCGTACAGGCGCCGTCAGAGGTGCGGGTGGGCGCGACAGTGCGGCTGGAGCTTGAAGTGCTGACGTCGACCTGGTTCACCCAACCGCCGATGTTGCCCCCGCTCGATATTCCGGGCGTGCTGGTGACGCCGCCACAGGGCGAAGGCGAATTGGTACGCGATTCCTTCGACGGGGTTTCCTACAGCGGCGTGCGTTACACCTATGTACTGAGTCCGACAGCTGCGGGCGTCATCCACGTGCCCGCCTTGCCGGTGACCGCCAAGGTCGGCCCTGGCGGCCCGGTGGCATCGGGAACAAGCAAGCCTGTCTCGTTTTCCGTGCTGCCGCAGACGGCCGGCGCCGGGCAAGCGGTGGCGGCCGGAAAAATGACCGTCACCCAGGACTTCTCGATAGCGCCCGATCCAGTGGTCGTGGGCGGGCGGATCACACGGTCCGTGACGCAGCGCGCCGAAGGCGTGCAGGCGATGCTTCTGCCTGCCGTCGTGCTGCCGGACCTGCCAGGATTCAAACGCTACCCGCGCGAACCGGAAGTGACCCCCCTGGACGATGGCCGCGGCGGCTTCATCGGCGGTCAGCGGATCGACCGCGCCGATTACGTCGCGCAAACGGCAGGGACATTCCAGCTGCCGCCGCTGACCGTGCGATGGCGCGATGGCGCGACCGGCGCACCCGCCAAATCGGAATTGCCCGGACGGGAATTCACCGTGGCGCCAGCGCCTGCGGTCACGCCGCCATTCTCGCTGTCGGAAGACCTGGCCCAGTTGCGCCATGGACTGCGCTGGGTCATCCCGAGGGCCTGGCTGGCGTGGGGCGCGGGCCTGCTGGCCGTCATCGTCTCTTTGTGGCTGACCTGGCCCGTGTGGCAACGCCTTGCCCGGGCGTTGCGCGTGCGTGCGGACCAAGCGGCCGCCACGCGCCGTGCAAGCGAAGCCTGGCACTGGCGCGCATGGCGGCATGAAGCGCGCCGGCAGACCCCAACGCTTGGCGCCTTCTATCGCTGGCTGCGCGTGGCGTCGGGCGCGCGAGATTTGCGCGCGGCTGTCGCGCCGTCAGGCCAGGATTCCCGGCAGACGGCGGCAGCGGTGCTGCGCGGCGCGTACGGTACACCGGGGCCCACCGCGGCCTGGCGGGGCATGCTGTGGCGGGCTTCGATTCATTGGAGACAGCGCTGGAGAAGATGCCACGCGCCGGCTCGCGTGCATGCCCTGGCGGACGATTTGAACCCGGCCCACGCTGAACGAACCGTAACCGCGCACGATGCGCAAGGAAGCCAATGATGAAGCAAACGACTGAAGCACGGCATGGGTGGGCAGCGTGGTTGGCGTCGGCCTTCATCGCGCTGTTGTTGGCGGCTTGCGCCTCTCCGCAGAAGGCGCCGCCTGCGCAAGTGGACCTGCCTTCGTGGAACGACGGGCCATCGCGCACCGCGATCGTGGATTTCGTACATGCCGTAACCCAACCGGGCAGTCCGGACTTCGTTGCAAACGAGGAACGCATCGCTGTCTTCGACAACGATGGCACGCTGTGGTCCGAGCAGCCGCTCTATTTTGAAATGCTGTTCGCGCTGGACCGGGTCAAGGAGATGGCGCCCGCGCATCCCGACTGGGCCAAGCGCCAGCCGTTCAAGGCGGTAATCGACGGCGATAAGGCCGCCTTGGCGAAATCCGGGGAGCAGGGGCTGCTGAAGATCATGGGCGCGACGCACACGGGCATGACCGTGGACGACTTTACGCAAAGCGTGACCCAGTGGACGGCGACGGCTCGGCATCCCAGGTTCGATCAGCCTTATACGTCGATGACCTTCCTGCCGATGCGCGAACTGTTGGACTACCTGCGCGCGCATGGCTTCAAGACCTACATCGTGTCGGGCGGCGAAACCGAATTCATGCGTCCTTGGGCGCAGGCCGCGTACGGCGTGCCGCCGGAGCAAGTCATCGGCAGCGGGTTCACGACCACTTTCGAAATGCGCGGTGGCAAGCCGGTGCTCTGGCGCCACGACAAGCTCGAGTTCAACGACGACGGACCAGGTAAACCGGTGGCCATCCAACGCTACATCGGCCGTCGACCGCTATTGGCCTTCGGCAATTCCGATGGTGATCTCCAGATGTTGCAGTGGACGACCGCGGGCGAAGGCAAACGCTTCGCCGGCATCGTTCACCACACCGACGCGCAGCGCGAGTGGGCCTACGACCGGGATTCCATCGTCGGGAAACTGGACCGAGCATTGGACGAAGCGCAGCGCAGCGGATGGACGGTTGTTGATATGAAAACGGAGTGGAATCGGATTTACGCGTTCGAAAAGCCTTAAGCAGGATTGACTTGGGATTACATGCCCATTTGGGCGAGGAGAGCAGTCATGAAAGCAATTCGATGGTTAGGGGCGGCGCTGGTGGCCGCGAGCGGACTGGGGATGATGGGCGGCGCACATGCGCAGGCCCAGAGTGCTCAGTCCAGCCCGCAGGCGCAAACGTCCGGAAAGAAGCCGAACATCCTTGTGATCTTCGGAGATGACGTGGGACAGGCCAATATCAGTGCGTATACGAATGGCTTGGTGGGCTACAGGACGCCAAATATCGACCGGATCGCAAAAGAGGGCGCGATTTTCACCGACTACTACGCAGAGAATAGTTGCACCGCTGGCCGATCGACCTTCATTACCGGCCAGTCGCCGCGCCGCACCGGCCTGTCCAAGGTTGGCATCCCGGGCGCGCCCGTGGGGTTGCAGGATCGCGACATCACGATTGCGCAAGCCCTGAAAAGCCAGGGCTACAACACGGCGCAATTCGGCAAGAACCATTTGGGTGACCGCGACGAGTACCTGCCGACCAAGCACGGCTTCGATGAATTCTTCGGCAACCTCTATCACCTGAACGCCGAAGAAGAGCCCGAGCGTCCGTACTTCCCGAAAAACCCCACAGACCCCGTAATCAAGAGCTACATGCCCCGTGGTGTGATCAAGGCGTCGGCCGATGGCAAGATCGAAGACACCGGCCCGTTGACCACCAAGCGCATGGAAACCATCGACGACGAAACCGTTGGCGCGGCGCTGGACTACCTGGACAAGCACGGCAAGGCGGAAAAGCCCTTTTTTCTGTGGATGAACACCACCCGCATGCACTTGTTCACGCACATCCGGCCGGAGCATCAGGGAAAGAGCGGGATGCCGGGTAATGACTACGCCGACGGGATGTGGGAGCACGACCAGGACGTGGGCAAACTGCTCAAGAAGCTGGACGATCTGGGTATCACCAAAGACACCATCGTGATCTACACGACGGATAACGGGCCCAACCAGTTCAGTTGGCCGGATGCCGCCACCACGCCGTTCCGCAGCGAAAAGGACACCAATTGGGAAGGCGCCTTCCGCGTACCCGCGATGATCCGTTGGCCGGGGCACATCGAGGCCGGCTCCGTCAGGAACGATATCGTGTCGGGTTTGGACTGGTTCCCGACGCTGTTGGCGGCCGCGGGCGACGATGGCGTGAAGGATCGCCTGCTCAAGGGATGGCGCCCCAACGGCGCGAACCGCGACTTCAAGGTGCACCTGGACGGTTACAACCAACTGGATTACCTGACCGGAAAGAGCGACAAGAGCGCACGCGAAGACTTCTATTACTTCAACGATGACGGCCTGCTGGTCGCCATGCGGTTTGAGAATTGGAAGGTCGTCTTTTGCGAACAGAAGTCACCTGGCGGGTTCGAGGTATGGAAGGAGCCGTTCGTGTGCCTGCGCGTGCCCAAGGTGTTCAACCTGCGCATGGATCCCTATGAGCGCGCCGACATCGTCTCAGACCAGTACAACGACTGGATTACGAAGAACGCGTATCTTGCCTTCATCGGATCGGCCAAGGCAGGAGAGTTCCTCCAGACCTTCATCGAATGGCCGCCGAGTCAGAATCCGCCCAGCTTCAGCACCGATCAAGTGCAGAAGGAAGTGGACAAGAAGATCGAGGAATACTTCGAGCAGCAAGCCAAAAAGCAGGGCAAGTAGGCAGGGCAAGTAAGCAGGGCAAGGGGCGGGCGCGGCTACACGGCTGCGCTCGCGCCAGACAACTCGGTGGACAGACAAGAGGAAGAGGACGAACCAATGAATGCATCCGCGCGCCCGATTGCGGTAGTTCGTGCGACCGGCGCGGCCTCGCTTTCCCGGGCGCCCCTTTGGCCCGCAGTTGCGCTGCTGGCCATCTCCGGCTCGGCGTCATTGATGTTCCAGATTGTCTGGATAAAACAGCTGTCGCTGATCGTCGGCGTCGAAGTGCACGCGATCGCGGCTGCAGTTGCCGCGTTTTTTCTGGGCTTGGCTGCGGGCAGTTGGTTGCTGGGCCGTCAGGCGGACCGGT
Source organism: Achromobacter sp. 1012554356 (assembly GCF_059760815.1). Taxonomy (NCBI): domain Bacteria; kingdom Pseudomonadati; phylum Pseudomonadota; class Betaproteobacteria; order Burkholderiales; family Alcaligenaceae; genus Achromobacter; species Achromobacter sp. 1012554356. The sequence continues at coordinate 70,566 of NZ_JCBANC010000024.1, forward strand.
CCGCCCGGCCGTATCTGCTTTACGCGGGCATCGAAGCGGCCATTGCCGTCACGGGCATAACCGTGACCCTCGCGCTGGCGGTCGGCGCGCCGGCCTTTGCCCGGACGCAGGCGTACAGCCCTTGGCTAGCCTGGATCGCGGTCATAGTGGTCGTGGGCGTCGCCCCGTTTTTCATGGGCGGTACATTGCCTGTCCTGTTGCGCGCCACGGGCGCGGGACGCATCGGTCGTGCAGGCGCCACCCTATACGCCGCCAACACGGGCGGCGCCATCATCGGTGCGCTGCTTCCGTCCTTTCTGCTTATCGCCGCGCTGGGCGTGCGTGGCACAGCTTGGGCGGCGGCAAGCTTGAACCTGGTGGCGGCGCTGGGCGCGTGGGCGCTGGATCGGCGGAACCTGTCTCCGGCCGCTGACGCTCCAGCGCCGCCTCAAGCCACGTCGCCGACACTGCGCTTGTCGAAGGAGGCTCGCGCGGCGCTCGCGTTGTATGCCGGGGCGGGCGCGGTCGCAATGGGCTATGAGGTGCTCTGGTCCCAAATGGTGGTTCCTTTCATGAGCACGCGGGCGTTCGCGTTTTCCGTGGTGCTGGCCGTCTATCTCGCCGGATTGGCGCTGGGCTCGGCGGCCTACGCACGCTGGGAACACCGGTTTCGCGATCCGTGGCACGTGTTCGCGCTGTTGATTGCCGGTGCGGGCGTGGTGGCGTTGTTGGAAGTTGCGATCCTGGGGCCGTGGCTCATTCATGCCCAGTCACTGGCCGAGGGCGCGGTGCGGCGCTGGAGCGACAGCGGCCTGGCCGGCATGAGCGCCCGTTTTGCGGTCGTTGCCGCTTGGGTCGTGCTGTTGCCCACGCTGCTGCTTGGCGCGGCCTTTCCCGCCGTGCTGCGCATTGCGGTTCCTGCCGACCGGCGAGGGCAGGGCGCGGGCCTGGTCCTGGCGGGGAACACGCTGGGCGGGATTGCCGGCACCCTGTTTGTCGCGTTCGTTCTATTGCCGCGCCTGGGCACGGTGCACGCCCTTGTCGTTCTTGCCGCGGCCGCCTGCGCCATCGGCGTCGCGGCTGCTTGGCGCGCTGACGCGCCCATGGCACGGGCGTTGACGATGGCGCTGTTTGGCGCCGTGCTTATCCTGGGTTGGGCGCTGCCGGCAGATCACTTGGCGCGGTTGCTGCCCGGGGCCAAGGACGGCAAGCTGGTCTTTTACGAGGAAAGCCGGGGTGGGACGGTCGCGGTCGTCGAGCGCGGCGAAGGCGAGCGGCGCTTCCGGCGGCTCTACATCCAGGGCGTTTCCAACTCCGGCGACGCGATGCCATCGCTACGTTATATGCGGCTGCAAGCGTTGCTGCCGCTGGTGATCCACGCAGGCGAACCACGTTCCGCCCTGGTGATCGGCTATGGGACCGGCATCACGGCGGGCGCCTTGTCACGGTATTCCGGCCTGGAGCGGCGCGTCGTCGCGGAATTGTTGCCTGGCGTCCTGCAGGCCGGCCCTTTGTTCAAGGGCAGTTATGACGCGGCTACGGATCCTGGCCTTGATCGCCGGCTGCGCGATGGACGGCGCGAATTGCTCACCAGCGACGAACGCTACGACCTGATCACGCTCGAGCCTCCGCCGCCATCGGCCGCGGGCGTGGTCAACCTTTACTCGCGGGATTTCTACGAACTAGCGGCCGGTCGCCTGAATCCCAAAGGGCTTGTTGCGCAATGGCTGCCGCTGCCCACGCAAAATCTCGACGACACCCGGGCGCTGGTAGCCAGCTTCATCGCGGTGTTTCCTCATGCCTCGCTATGGACGACCGAATTGCACGAGATGCTGCTCGTCGGATCGTTGCAGCCGATGCCATTGGATGCCGCGCGTATAGCAGGGCGCATGGCCGATCCCAAACTGCGCGAGGCCTTGGCGGAGGTCGGCGTCGGCTCGCCCGCCGCATTGCTGGCGACCTGGGTAACGGACAGGGAAGGGCTGACGCGCTTCGCCAGCCAGACGCCGCCCGTGACAGACGATCGTCCTGGAATCGAGTACGCGGCCTGGGTCCGGCCCCGCGAGATTGTGCAAACGCTACCTGCCTTGTTGGCACTGCAAGGGGAGCCGCCGCTGGGCGCAGTCGATCCGTCTCTCAAGGCCGGCATCGAGCAGGAGCGCGGTGCCCTCGATCTTTTTTACCGGAGTGCGCTGGCCGCCTACCGTGGCGACAGACGGGAGTGGGGCCGGCATGCAGAAGCGCTGGCGCAACGGGCACGCGACAACCCGTATCTGCGGTGGTTCATGGCTGGCACCGACTCGAATTGATGCAGCAGATTCATGTTCTGGAGTACATGCATGCCGAAAACGTTCGCCAAATGGCACAGAATTTTGAGAATGATGGCGCTTGCCCAGCTGGCATTGCCCGGCGTCGCTTTTGCGACCGAAGGCGCACTGGGACGCCAAGTCACGGGAACCAACGTGCAGCCAAACGCGGGTATCGTTTCTCCCGAACCGATCTGGGCGGTGAATTTCTCGCAAATCTATCTGGATGGCAGGATCGGCGGAAGCCGTGAAGTGCCGGTGGGCGGGCGAACCTCGCTGGGGCTGGACGGCAAGGTGGCGTTCACGCTGGCGACCGTGCTGAAAACCTGGGACACCGGACCCGGGCGCTGGAACTTCGCGTCCAGTTTCACGTTGCCCTATATCTGGACCAAGGTGACTTCCACGCTGACGGGACCGGGCGGCCGCACGGTGGAAAACAGCGACATTGCATCCAATTTGTTCGACCTGTATTTCTCGCCCATCATCGCCGGCTACCATTTCTCTGAAACGTCTCACATGGCGCTGAGCTTGAACATCTGGGCGCCGACGGGCAAGTACAACGCCGACAATATGGCCAACCCCAGCCTGAACAACTGGACGTTCATTCCGCAGGTGGCCTACACGAAGATCTTTCCGGAGTCGGGATTCCAGCTGGATACGGTGGCCGGGGTGCAGTTCTACACCCGCAACAGCGCCACGGATTACCAGAACGCGCCTGTCTTCAGTCTGGACGTGATGGGGCGCAAGACGTTCAGCAATGGCGTCAGCGCGGGCCTGATTCTGGGCACCCAGCAGCAGTTGGGCGACGACACGGGCCCGACGGCTGACCGGCTCAACGGCTTCAAAGGACGAGATTGGGCATTCGGTCCCATCGTGACCTACGACAGGAAGCTGGCGGATAAACGTTCACTGTCGCTGAGCCTGCGCTGGGTGCCAACGGTCAGCAGTACGAATCGGCTCGACAGTACTAGGACGTTCATGGGGACGGCGACGCTTGTGTTTTGAACTTTGAAAAGGTGCGTCAGCGCTCGGCAGTATTCCCGTCAACGCTGTTCAGAGAAATGGGTGCCCCAGTGAATTACTCCTTGGTTCTTGCGGGTTTGGCGTTGGGATTCTTCGTGCTGCTCCTGATTGCCATGCAGATCGGTAAATGGCTTGGTGCCGGCACGGACGCCAAAGGCGGATCGGGCGCCTCCATCATAGAAGGCTCCGTCTTTGCCCTTCTGGGGCTGTTGGTTGCATTCACCTTTTCCGGCGCGGCCCAGCGCATGGCGGACCGTCGCGATCTTCTGGTCCAGGAAGTCAATGCGATCGGGACCGCCTGGCTACGCATTGACATGCTGGATGCGAGCCAGCAGCCCGCCTTGCGAGAGCAGTTCCGCCGGTACGTGGACGGGCGTATCGACTATTACCGTAATGTCGCGGACCTTGCGCATCGAGACGCGGTGGCCGCAAAGGTGGCGGCGATGCAGAAGGAAATCTGGGCGACATCCATGCAGGCGGCCAGAAGCAGCGTTCCGCCATTTGCCGCGTCTTACGCCGGCGCGGTCAATGAAATGTTCGATATGGCATCCGCCCAAACGGTGGCGCAAAAGGTGCATCCGCCGATTGCCACCTATGCCTTCCTGGGGTTTCTGGCGCTGGTGGCGGCGGTGCTGGTCGGCCTCAACCTGGCATCGTCCAACCGCGACTCGCTGATCCACCGGCTCGTGTATGCCGTCGTCATGACGGCGGCGCTCTACATCATCATCGACTTCGAATTCCCCCGCATCGGCACCATACGGATCGACCAGAGCGACGAACTGCTGATTGCGCAGCGGCAATCAATGGTCGATCCGCCCGCCGCCGTCAAATAGGAGGTGCGTATGCCCAGCGGATCCAGAGTTGCGCGCCACCGGGCCACGGGCGGCTTTGGCGCATGCACGCTGGCGGCGCTTGCCGTGGTTCCTGGCCTTGCCTTTGGCCAGGAGGGGCTGCGTCTGACGCAGAATGACCTGCAAAAGCGGGCAAATGGCGTGCTCGCATTGATGTCGTTCTCGATCGTGCCGGACATCACCACCAGCTCCCTGAACATCGCCGGCGGCGGCGGGTCGACGTCGGGATCAACTGAATTCTTCATGACGCAGCTGGGAGGAGGGGACACGATTTCGGATTCGTTTCCCGTCTATCTGGAAGGCGTGCTGGCGGGCAGCCGGTACGATCCCACATTCGTGGCAACGCAAGGCGCCGAAACCCGGAGCATTCCGACCAAATGGAACAGCCTCTCGGCCACGGGGGGAATCGGCTGGGACTTCAAGTTGACGGACGAGCTGAAACTTCGCCCCATCTTCAATTTCGCCCTGGGCAATGTCACCAGCGACTTGCGCGCCGCAAGCTGGTACGTGGGGCAACGCACAGGACGGGACATCGACTTCCTGGACCGGGGATCGCTGAACGCCTACGGACTGGGCGGCTCGATCATGCTGGATTACGAGCATTATCGGCCTGGCTATGAAGTGGATGTCGAACTGCGCTATTCCGACATCCGCTTGAAGAGCTTCGACAGTTCCGCTGCGGTCAGCGGCAGCGCGATCGCGCAGTCGGCGAATCTATGGGCCCGATATCGGGCGCCCACCGGCATGCTGCTGCTGCAACGCCCGCTGCGATACGTCCTGGAACTGACACACTCGGAATTCCTGGGCGATCAGAAGGGGATTCTGGGCTTTGACCGGCTGACTTCAGTGGGCGCCGGTCTCGAACTGGACTCCAGCGCCTACGACGTATTCATTACGCGCACCCGCCTGGTCGGGCGGTATGTATTCGGCAACAACGTGTCCGGCTTTTCTGTTGGCCTGGCGGTCAGCTTCTGACGACAAGCGGATCGGCCGCGGGAGGCGCGGAGACCGTCAGGCGTATTCGGACTGCGGAATCGCCGACATACGCATAATGTGTATTATGTAAAGTGCGAAATAGCCGTTTCCGCCCCGTTGTCCGGTCGCCATCGGATAAGATGCGCGCCAAGCCTCCCTAACCCATCCCAGTCCAGTACCCATGCCCCCGCGCGTCGCAATCATCGAAACCATGGAGAACACGCAGCTCGGCCTTCTGCTGAGTGCGCTGAATGAAGCCCATGCCGACATCACCTGGTTCCGGGTCTATCGCGACGGACTCGGCGACATTGCGCTCGACGACTTCGACGCCCTGATCGTTCCGGGCGGCTGGCCGAGCGCGCGGGACGATGATCTTTATCCCTACCTGCCCAAGCTGGTCGCGCTGATGCGCGCGTTCGGCGATGCCGGCAAGTCCGTACTTGGCATTTGCCTGGGTGCGCAGGTACTGGCCCGCGCCTACGGCGCCGAGAACCTGTTGGGCGTGGCACGGGAGTTCTCCTGGACGCCGCTGGCAGTGACGGACGATGGGCGCGCGGATCCGCTGTTTGCCGAGTTGCAGGACGGCTTCACCAGTTTTCAGTGGCACGTCGACACCTACACCCTTCCCAAGACCGCCCTCCTTCTGGCCCGGTCGCAAACCGTCCAGAATCAGTGTTTCCGCGTGGGCCGGGCGACTTACGGGATGCAGTTCCACTTCGAAGCCAGCGCCGACGTCGTTCACGATTGGACGCGCGGTAATCCTGAGCGTGTCAATCGCATTGCGCCGGGATGGCTGGAAACGCAGGCGGCCGAGGACCGGGCGCGCTTTGCCGCCGACGCCGACGCGGCGGGCCTGCACATTGCACGGGCCTTCGTCGCCACCATAGCCAAGCCCGCGCAGCGCTGATCCGGCGCTTGAAGCGCAAAAAAGGCGATGCCAGGTTTCCCCGGCATCGCCTTTTGTACAGCGTTACTTCTTCTTGGACGCCTCGTACTTCGCCTTGTTGGCTTCGTTCGGCGGGTACAGGCCTGGCAGCACGGCGCCATTGTTGACCTCGTCCATGATCCAGCCTTCAAACCGTTCCTGCTCGACGGCGGCGTCAACCACGTCGGCCAGCAGCGCGGCAGGAATGACGACAGCGCCATCCTGGTCGGCGACGATTACGTCATCCGGAAAAACCGCCACACCGCCGCAGGCGACGGGTTGCTGCCAATCCACGAAGGTCAGACCGGCTACCGAGGGAGGCGCCGCCGCACCGCTCGCCCAGACGGGCAACCTGGTGCCCAACACGCCGGCCAGATCGCGAACGACGCCGTCGGTCACCAGGCCCGCAACACCACGCTTCGCCATGCGGGCGCACAGGATGTCGCCCCAGATGCCGGCGTCTTTGACGCCCATGGCGTCGACCACCGCGATGCAGCCCGAGGGCATCTGCTCGATGGCGCCGCGGCTGGACTTCGGCGACGACCATGATTCCGGCGTAGCCAGGTCTTCGCGGGCCGGCACGAAGCGCACGGTGAACGCGCGGCCGACGATGCGTTCCATGCCTTGCGCCAACGGGAAGGCGCCGCGGATCCAGACGTTGCGCAGCCCCTTCTTCAACAGAATTGTGGTCAGTGTTGCTGTGGTGACGCCGGACAGCGCCTTGAATTGAACCTCGTCCGAAACGGTCATGGGTTTTTTCTCCCTGGTGAAATCGGAATGGGCGCTCAGCGCGCCGGAGATTGATGCGGCAGCCGTCCTAGACCAGATCCCGCGCCCGCGCATCGCGCTTGCCCAGGCGCGACAAGAGATGATCGACCTCGCTCCGCGCCTGATTGGTCAGCGCACTGCCCGGCCGGCGCTGCGCCGCGCTGGTCAGGATGCCCCGGCGCATCATCACGTATTTGCGCACGGCCAGCCCGACACCCGGCTGCTGTTCATATCGCAGCAGCGGCAGGTGCGCATCGAACAGGTCATGCGCCTCTTCGGTCCTGCCCTCGCCCACCCATTTGACGAAGTCGCACAGCATGTCCGGAAAGCAGTAGCCGGTATTGGCGCCGTCAGCGCCGCGCGCCATTTCGTAATCCAGGAACAGGCCGTTGTTGCCGCACAGAATCGAAATATGCCGCATGGAGCCCTCGGCTTCAAAGCGGCGCAGCGCCGAGATCTTTTCCAGGCCGGGCCAGTCTTCATGCTTGAGCATGACGCACGAGGCCAGATCGGTCACGATCCGCCGGATGACCGTGGGCGCCATCTGCACCGAGAACGTCAGCGGATAGTCCTGCAGCACAAACGGGACGTCGTCGCCAATGGCCTCCACCGCCTGATGGTAGTAATTGACGATCTGATCGTCGGTGCGCAAGGTGTTGGGCGGTGCAATCATCACACCGGCCGCGCCGCGATCCATCACTTCGCGTGTCAGCGAGCGCATGGAGGCGAACCCGGGAGCCGACACGCCCACGACGATGGGAATGCCTTGCGATTTGCCGATCACCTGCGAGGCAATTTCCAGGGATTCCGTGAAGTCCAGTTTGGGCGCCTCGCCCAGTTGGCCCAACACGGTCAGGCCGGTCGAACCGCACGCCAGGTAGAACTCCATCATCCGGTCGATCGAGGCGTGGTCGACGGAACCATCGTCAAAGAACGGCGTCGGGGCAATGGGATAGACGCCTTTTGCGTCAGCAGTCAGTTTCATGGTCTGTTTTTCCAATGATTTGATTGAGGCAGGCGTCAGCCCTTAGATGCTGGCGATGAGGCCGCCGTCCACGCGGATCGTCGAACCGGTGATGTAGCTGGCCCGCGCGCTGGCCAGGAACGCAACCGCGTCGCCGTACTCCTGCGGATCTCCATAGCGGCCCACCGGAATGGCGCTGGTGCTTTCGCGGCTGACGTCCTCGACGCTGCGCCCTTCGCGCTTGGCCCGGGCTTCGTCCAGAAAAGAGATGCGCGCCGTGGCGATGCGGCCGGGCAGCACAATGTTCGACGTGATGCCGTCCTTGCCCACTTCGCGCGCCAGCGTCTTCGACCACCCCACCAGCGACATGCGCAGCGCGTTGGAGATGCCCAGATTCGGAATCGGCGCGATCACGCCCGACGAGGTGCTGGTGATGATGCGGCCCCACTGCCGTTCGCGCATTCCGGGCAGGATGCGATCGGTCAGCTTGATGACCGACAGCACCATGCCTTCGAAGTGTTCGCGCCAAAGATCCGCCTGCTGCCCGAAGGACGGCGTGGGAGGCGGACCGCCGGTGTTGTTGACCAGGATATCGACGGGGCCGACGTTGGCCTCGATCCACGCAACTTGGCTGTCGAAGGCGTCCAACGCGCGCAGATCCCATTGCAGGGCGACGGCGGACTGTCCCTGGGCGTCGATGCCGTCGGCCGTGGCCTTTGCGGCGTCCAGGTTCAAGTCGGCCACGACGACCTTGGCGCCTTCGCGCGCCAGCGACTGCGCAATGGCGCTTCCCAGGCCACCCCCGCCGCCCAACACCAGCGCCGTCTTGTCTTTGATACCCAAATCCATCTTTACCTCCGTGCAAAAAATGCGTGATCGGCCAGAACTTGGCTGTGGCCGCCCTATGTTGACCGCGTCGCGCCGCCCTGCTCCTGATGGATCGCAAGGTGCGGCCTGTAGACAACATTCTCTAGCCAATGCGCGCTGCGGAAAAACGGAAAATTGTTGGATAGATCATTCGTTTTACGAATGAAGTATTTCGCGCACGGTTTGAGATTCATCGCGTGAAAGCAGCCACACTGGGCAATTCCGCTATATTGGGGCCACCTATTTCATGCACGAATTGAATGAACCCGCGCCGCCTCACTCCCTCCATGTCCCTGCTGCTGGCCTTTGAAGCCAGCGCCCGCCATCTGAGCTTTACGCGAGCGGCGACCGAGCTTGCGCTGACGCAAAGCGCCGTCAGCAGGCAGGTGCAAGCGCTGGAGGATCTGCTTGAAGTCGCGCTGTTTCGCCGAGAGAAGCGGCGGATCGTGCTGACCGAGGCGGGCACGGGATACCAGAAGGAACTGGCCGCCGCCCTGCAGCGCATCCGCAGCGCGTCGCTTCAGGCGATCTCGCACCGCACCGGCCGAGGCGCCTTCCACCTGGCCGCCTTGCCCACGTTTACCGCAAAGTGGCTGATGCCCAGGCTGCACCGCTTCTATGCTCGCCATCCCGGCATTCTGGTTCACCTGCATTCCCGCGTGACGCGCTTCGACCTGGACCTGGCCGGCATCGATGCCGTCATCGCCGTGGGCGACGGCGACTGGCCGGGATTGCTCCCCCATCGGCTGATGAATGAACAAGTCATCCCCGTCATCAGCCCCGAGATCGCCGCGCGCCAGACCATTCGCAAACCGGCCGACCTCGCCCAGCACATGCTGCTGCAAGTCGCGGCCCGTCCAGCCGTGTGGCAACGCTGGTTCGAGGCCCACGGCCTGCCCGTGCGCTCAATGCGCTGGGGCGCCCAGTTCGAACTGACCACGCACCTGATCCAGGCGGTTGCGTCGGGATTGGGCGTTGGGCTGTTGCCGACCTTCCTGGTGGCGGATGAATTGCAGCAAGGCGTGCTGGCGCCGGCGCTTGATGAGGAATTCAGTACGGGCGCGGGGTATTTCTTCCTGGCATCGCCGGACAGACTGGCGATTCCTGCCGTCGCGGCTTTCCGGGATTGGCTGCTGGATGAGAGCGCGGCGGGAGAATCACCGCAGTGAACGCGGTCGCATGCGGCGGGTGTCTGACACCCTGGGGGGATGGACGCCGACTTGTAGCGGCATCTCAGAGGGTGTCAGACACCGAGGTTTTCCCTGGAATCGGCATTCGTACTTCGGCTGGTGTCTGACACCCTGGGGAGATGAACGTCAACTTGTAGCGGCATCTCAGAGGGTGTCAGACACCGAGGTTTTCCCTGGAATCGGCATTCGTACTTCGGCAGGTGTCTGACACCCTTGGGAGATGGACGCCAACTTGTAGCGGCCTCTCAGAGGGTGTCAGACACCGAGGTCGCCCTTGAAATCGGCATTTTTCATCTCCAATCATTCAATAATTCAACAATCGTTGTATTATTCGCCGCATGAATGAAGATCATGCCGTCCTCGCCCTTGCTGCCTTGGCCCATACCCAACGCCTGCGCGTGTTCCGCGCCCTGGTCGTTGCCGGTCCTGAAGGCCTGACTCCCAGCGTGCTCGCCGACCAGCTCGAAGTTGCACGCAACACGTTGTCATTCCATCTCAAAGAGTTGGCGCATGCCGGACTGGTGTCCATCGAGCAGCAAGGCCGCAACCTGATTTACCGAGCCGACTTCTCACGCATGAATGGCTTACTGGGCTATCTGACCGAACACTGCTGCGAAGGCGCGCCCTGCGTAGTCACCGACGGCGGTGCGTGTACGTCCTGCTGAAACCGCGAACTGTTCCCCCTGCTCTAATTTCCTGAAACTGGCGCCGGCTGCGCCGGTGGACCAAAGTTCGCCGCACCCGCCTTCACTCAAAATAACCATGCCCTCCACCGCACCCGCCGCACTTGCGCAGCCTCACCGCCCGCCCATGAGCGTCTTCGAGCGCTATCTGACCCTGTGGGTCGTTCTCTGCATTGTCCTGGGGGTGGCCTTGGGCCAGTTGGCCCCCGGCGTTTTCCAAGCCATCGGCCGCCTGGAAGTCGCTCAGGTCAACCTGCCGGTCGGCATTCTGATCTGGGTGATGATCATCCCGATGCTGCTGAGGGTGGACTTTGGCGCACTGGGGCAGGTCAAGCAGCACTGGCGCGGCATCGGCGTGACGTTGTTCATCAATTGGGCGGTCAAGCCGTTCTCGATGGCCTTTCTGGGCTGGCTGTTCATCCGCCACGTTTTTGCCGCATGGCTGCCCGCCGACCAGCTCGACAGCTACATCGCCGGTCTCATCCTTCTGGCAGCCGCCCCGTGCACGGCAATGGTGTTCGTCTGGAGCCGGCTGACGGGCGGGGATCCGGTTTTCACACTGTCGCAGGTGGCGCTGAACGACACGATCATGGTGTTTGCCTTCGCGCCGGTCGTCGGACTACTGCTCGGCCTGTCGGCCATCAGCGTGCCCTGGGACACCTTGCTCGTGTCGGTGGGGCTGTACATCGTGGTGCCGGTCATCCTGGCCCAGGTGTGGCGCCGCGCCTTGCTGCGACGCGGTCAGCCCACGTTCGACGCTGCATTGGCGCGGATTGGTCCGTTCTCGATGGCTGCCCTGCTGCTGACGCTGGTGCTGTTGTTCGCGTTTCAGGGCGAAGCCATCATCGGCCAGCCGCTGGTGATCGCGATGCTGGCCGTGCCGATTCTCATCCAGGTGTTCTTCAATTCGGGCCTGGCCTACTGGCTCAATCGCCGGGTCGGCGAAAAACACAGCATCGCGTGTCCGTCCGCACTGATCGGCGCGTCCAACTTCTTTGAACTTGCCGTCGCGGCCGCGATCAGCCTGTTCGGCTTCCAGTCCGGCGCGGCGTTGGCCACCGTGGTCGGCGTACTGATCGAGGTGCCCGTCATGCTGCTCGTCGTGCGGATCGTGAATCAAAGCAAGGGCTGGTACGAAGCCGGCGCCGCGCGCACCTGACGCGGTGTCGCCAAGCGTAGTCGCAGTTGCCCGCGACAAGAATTTCTTATTCAGCACCCACTGGGGCATGCCATGAGTTCGATCACGATCTATCACAATCCCGCTTGCGGGACCTCCCGAAATGTCCTTGCGCTCATTCGCAACAGCGGCGAAGAACCCCTCATCGTCGAGTACCTCAAGACGCCTCCCGACGCCGAGACGCTGAAGTCGTTGATCGCCGCCATGGGGATGCCGGTGCGTGCCGTGCTTCGGCAAAAAGGCACGCCATACGAGGAACTGGGATTGTCGGATCCAACATGGACGGATGAGCAATTGATCGGCTTCATGCTCCAACACCCGATCCTCATCAACCGCCCCATCGTGGTGACGCCGCTGGGCACCCGCCTTTGCCGTCCGTCGGAAGCGGTCCTGGACATCCTGCCGTCAGCGCAACAAGGCGCCTTCAACAAGGAAGACGGCGAGCGGGTGATCGACGCGAATGGTGATCGCTTCCGAGATGTTTAGTTGAAGATGGCTGACACCCAGGAGACTGTCGTCTGGCGGTTCCGGAGACTTGCGTCTGGTGTCTGACACCCAGGGAGATGAACGTCAACTTGTAGCGGCGTCTCAGAGGGTGTCAGACACCGAGTTTGGCAACCGATCCATAAGACGGATTCAGGTGTCAGACACCAAGATCCGCAGAAACCCGCTCCCGCCGCAACGACCTCCTCCGCCACCACAGCCACAAACCGCTGACCCCCAGCACACCCAACCCCAGCCCCA
>NZ_JCBANC010000025.1:0-82687 GCF_059760815.1 Achromobacter sp. 1012554356
CCGCCGCCCGAGCCCGAACCGCAGGTTCAGGCCAAGACCGAGGAAGTCGATCCCGAGATCGCCATCCAGGAAGCCAAGAAGAAGCGCGAGCAGGAAGAGAAGGCACGCGAAGCCGCCGAGGCCGCCAAGGAAAAGGCGCGCCTCGAGGAAGAGCGCAAGCAGGCCGAACTGAAGGAAAAGAAACGCCTCGAGCAAGAACGCCAGGCCGCCGAGAAGGCCGCGGCTGAAAAGGCTGCCGCCCAGAAGGCGGCCGCCGAGAAAGCTGCCGCCGAGAAGGCCGCTGAGAAAGCCGCCGCTGAAAAGGCCGCTGCCGAGAAGGCCGCTGCTGAGAAGGCGACTGCCGAGAAGAAGGCCAAGGAAGACGCCGCCAAGAAGGCGGCTGCTGAGAAGGCCGCCACCGAAAAGGCCGCTGCCGAGAAGGCCGCTGCTGAGAAGGCGGCTGCGGAAAAGGCTGCCGCCGAGAAGGCTGCGGCTGCCAAAAAGGCTGCCGCCGACAAGGCGCTGAAGGACGCGTTCCGCAACGACGCCCTAGGCGCAGCCGGCATTCCTGGCGGCACCGCCGACCGCAACCAGGCTGGCGGCGGACGCGACAGCGGCTATGGCGCCAAGGTCCGCGCCTGCGTGCAACCCGGGGTGGCGTATCCGCCCCCGCCCCGCAGCGGCTCGGGGAATCCGACCGCGCAATACCGGGTACAGTTAGGTTCTGACGGGAAGGTGAATGGCGTCACGTTGACCAGTTCTTCTGGCAACTCCGGTTTCGACCGCGCGGTCGAGACGGGTATCCGTCGTTGCAATCCTTTCCCGAAGCCCTCGACGGGCCGCTACGAACCCATTATTGACGTTGTCTACAGAATGTATGACTGACAGGAGATTGACGAACATGACTCCCGCTTATAGTCGACGAGTACCCACTCTCGCGCTCTGGAGAGCGTATGGAATCGGACTGCTGATGGTGGCGCTTGCCTGCCTGATGGCCATGAAGCCCGCCCACGCACAGCTGCGTGTCGACATCTCCGGCACCGGCGCCACCCAATATCCGGTGGCCATCGCCGACTTCGCCGTTGACGACACCCACGGCCGCGCGCTGGCCGAAGTCATCCGCGCCGACCTCACCCGCACCGGCCAGTTCCGCCTGATCAACGCAGCCGGCTCCGGCCTGAACGTCGATTCCCCGATCGCCCACGACGATTGGCGCGGCAAGGGCGCCGACTTCATCGCCTACGGCAGCATCACCCGCGGGGCCGATGGCCGCTACGACGTGCGCTACCGCCTGGCCGACACGGTCAAGAAGTCGCAACTGGACGGCGTGGCTTTCTCGGGCACCGAGCAGGAACTGCGCCGCGTGGCCCACCAGATCGCCGACCGCATCTACGAAAAGATCACCGGCGTTCGCGGCGTGTTCTCGACCCGTATCGCGTACGTGCTGAAGAAAGGCTCCACCTACGAACTGCAGGTGGCTGACGCCGACGGCCAGAATCCGCAGGTTGCCCTGCGCTCGCGCGAGCCGATCATTTCGCCGTCCTGGTCGCCCGATGGCGCCAAGCTGGCCTACGTGAGCTTCGAGTCCGGCAAGCCCGTCGTCTACGTGCACACGCTGGCCACCAGCGCCCGCGCACCGGTCGCCAACTTCAAGGGCAACAACAGCGCCCCCGGTTGGTCGCCTGATGGCAGCAAGCTCGCCGTGGCCCTGACGCGTGACGGTTTGTCGCAAATTTACGTCGTTAATGCGGCCGATGGCTCGAATCCGAGCCGAGTTACGCGTTCTCCCGGGATTGACACCGAGCCGAGCTTTACGCCCGACGGCGCTTCCATTATCTTTACGAGTGACCGCAGCGGCGGGCCGCAAATCTATCAGACCGGCTCGACAGGCGGCGAAGCACGCCGTCTCACGTTTAATGGTGGTTACAACATTTCACCCCGAATTTCCCCCGATGGATCGACGCTGCTGTACGTTGCAAGACGAGACGGCGCGTTTCGAATCGCATCCCTGAACTTGTCCACTGGTTCCGAAGCATTGCTGACTGATGGTCGTGACGATCAGTCTCCCAGCTTTGCGCCCAACGGCATGCAAGTGCTCTACGCCGCCATCCAAAATGGCCGTAGCGTGCTTGCAGGCGTGTCGAGCGATGGACGCGTACGACAGACGCTTTCGGTACTGAACGGGGAAATACGTGAACCGACTTGGGGCCCATTCATTACCCGATAACACGTGTGACTCTCTTTGCAAAGGAACTATCATGAAGTCGCGCATTGCCAAAAGCCTAACCATCGCCGCTCTGGCTGCCGCCCTGGCAGCTTGCAGCTCCGTCCCTCTCGACGATAAAGCGGGTCAGGGTGGAGGCGCTGGCCAAGGATCTTCGGCCTCTGGCCAAATCCTTGATCCTTTCAACCCCCAAAGCATCCTGGCGCAACAGCGCTCGGTGTACTTTGATTTCGACAGCTACACCGTGTCGGACCAATACCGTGGCCTGGTCGAAACCCATGCCAAGTACCTGGCCTCGCACCAACAGCAAAAGATCAAGATCGAAGGCAACACCGACGAACGCGGCGGTGCTGAGTACAACCTGGCCCTCGGCCAGCGTCGTGCCGACGCCGTGCGTCGCATGATGACCCTGCTGGGCGTCAGCGACAACCAGATCGAAACCATCAGCTTCGGCAAGGAAAAGCCGCGCTCGACGGGTACGACTGAAGCCGACTTTGCCGAAAACCGCCGCGCCGATATCAACTATCTGCGTTAAGCTTTTCGCTTAGTCTGGAGCCCTACCTCGCGTCGGGACGGCCAGCCGGCCGTCCCGACGTTTGTTTTTATACCCGGGAATATTCATGCGCGATTACGTTCTGTCCCTGCGTCCCCTGATTGTGGCCACTGGCCTGGCGCTTGCCGCCCTCACGGCCCCCGCTCACGCTTTTTCCGACGATGAAGCCCGCAAGGCCATCCTGGATTTGCGCCAGCAGGTGCAGCAGCAGAACGAGCAAAGCCAACGCGCCAAGCTGCAACTGGCCGACCAGATCCAGTCGTTGCAGCAGGAAATCGCCCAACTGCGCGACCAGCTTGAACTGGTGTCGCGCCAGCAACCGAGCGCCAAGCCGGGCACCGCGCCGGGCAGCGCCAATCCCCCGGGCGCCTCCGCCGGCGATCCCCAGGAACAGACTGCCTATGACGGCGCGATGGACCTGTTCCGCAAGGGCCAATACAAGGAGGCGGCCGAATCGCTCGCCGCCTTTACCGCGCTTTATCCCAACAGCCAGCTTGCGCCCAGCGCCCAGTTCTACCAGGGCAGCAGCCGCTATGCACTGAAGGACTTCAAGGGCACCATCGAGCAACTGAACGCCATGGTCCAGAAGTCGCCGGATAACGCCCGTGCGCCCGACGCGCTGCTGATCATTGCCGGCAGCCAGATCGAACTGAACAACCGCGCCGGCGCCAAGACCACCTTGCAGCGCATCGTGCGCGACTACCCGACCACGCCGGCCGCCACCACGGCCAAGAGCCGGCTGCAACTGCTGCAGTAATGCGGCACGCCGCAAGCGCGGCAGGCGCTTACCGCCACATTCTTCGCCGCCGGGCGGGGCTTATCGCCCTGCTGCTGGCGGCGATTCTGTTTGCGCTGCTGATCGATTTCACCGTGGGCCCGTCCGGCCTGCCCTGGCGCGCGCTCTGGCAGACGCTGGTCGCGCCGGCCGACGCCGATCCGACCTACCGCGTGATCGTCTGGGACATCCGCCTGCCGTCCGCGCTGATGGCCGCGTTGGTGGGCATGGCGCTGGGCCTGGCGGGCGCCGAGATGCAGACGATCCTGAACAATCCCCTCGCCAGCCCGTTCACCCTGGGCGTGTCGTCGGCGGCGGCGTTTGGCGCGTCGCTGGCGATCGTGCTTCAGTTCGGGCTGCCGGGCATTCCCGCCGGCTGGCTGATTGCCGCCAACGCTTTCCTGTTTGCCCTGCTGGCGGCACTGCTGCTCGATGCGGTGGCCCGGTGGGGCGGCATGAATACCTCTGGCGTCGTACTGTTCGGCATCGCCATGGTGTTCACCTTCAATGCGCTGGTGTCGCTGGTGCAGTTCACCGCCAGCGCCGAAGCCTTGCAGAACCTGGTGTTCTGGACGATGGGCAGCCTGGCGCGTTCAAGCTGGACGACCGTGGGCGTGCTGGCGCTGGCGTTCGCGGTGGCGCTGCCGCTGGCCATGCGGCAATCCTGGAAGCTGACCGCCTTGCGATTGGGCGAGGACCGCGCCGCGAGCTTCGGCGTGGACGTGCGCCGCGTGCGGGTGTCGGCGCTGGCGCGCGTGAGCCTGCTGTCCGCGCTGGCCGTGGCCTTTGTCGGGACCATCGGCTTCATCGGGCTGGTGGCGCCGCACATTGCACGCCGGCTGTTCGGCGAGGACCACCGTTTTTATCTGCCGGGCAGCGCCCTGGTGGGCGCGGTGATCCTGTCGCTGGCGTCCATCGCGTCCAAGAATCTGATGCCGGGCGTGGTCGTGCCCGTGGGCATCGTGACCGCATTGGTCGGCATTCCGTTCTTCGTTTCCGTCGTGCTGCGCAGGCAATTGCCATGACAGCACCGGCACATTCGACCAAATCTTCCGGACTGGCGGTGCACGCGCTGACGGCCGGCTACGGGCGCGAGGACGTCCTGCACGACCTGTCTATCCCTGCGCTTGCCGCGGGCGAGGTGACGGCACTGCTCGGTCCCAATGGAAGCGGCAAGTCGACATTGCTGAAGGCGTTGGCGGGCCTGGTTCGGCCCCGGACGGGAAGCGCCGCGCTGGACGGCCTGGACCTGACCCGGCTGGACCACGGCGAGCGCGCGCGCCACGTGGTGTATCTGCCCCAGAGCCTACCCGCGGCGGTGCACCTGCGGGTGTTCGAGTCGGTGCTGGTGGCGGCGCGCGCCAGCGACGCGGCGGCGGGTCCCGTGGATCTGCAGGCCATCGACCAACTGCTGGCGCGGCTGGGCATCGCGCATCTGGCACTGCACTACCTGGACGCGCTGTCCGGCGGGCAGAAACAACTGGTGGGCCTGGCGCAGGCGCTGATCCGCCACCCGCGCGTGCTGCTGCTGGACGAGCCGCTATCGGCTCTGGATTTGAACTACCAGTTCCACGTCATGCGTCTGCTTCGCCAGGAGACGCGCGAGCATGGCCTCATCAGCCTGATCGTTCTGCACGACCTGAACGTGGCCCTGCAGCATGCGGACCAGGCAGTAATGATTCACGAGGGACGTCTGCACGCCGCGGGCGCGCCGGCGGACGTCATTACGCCGGATTCCCTGGCGGCCGTCTATGGCGTGGAGGCGCGGGTGGAGCCGTGCTCGCAAGGCCGGCGGCAGGTGCTGATCGACGGACTCCAGGCGCACCCCGGCTGACTGGCGCGGGCCGGGAGTTCAGGCCCGCAGCGCCACGTCCGCGACCGGGGCGCCGGTCATGTCCGCCAACTGGGCCGGCGACAGGTTGAACACGGTGTGCGGATGGCCGGCGGCCGCCCACAGGCTTTCGTAATTGAAGAGATCCGCGTCCAGCAGCATCACGGGCTTGACCGCGTGGCCGATGGGGCAGACGCCGCCGATGGCGTAGCCGGTCATGTCGCGCACGAAACGCGCATCGGCCTTGGCCAGCGGGCCGACCTGCGCGGCCACCTTGGCTTCGTCAACGCGATTGGCGCCGCTGGCAATGACGAGCACCGGCGCGTCGTCGGTGGCGCGGCGAAAGATGATGGACTTGGCGATCTGGGCGACTTCGCAGCCCAGGCCCGCAGCCGCTTCCGCCGAGGTCTTGCCCGACTGGGGCAGCACCACGACGGGTTTGTCGTGCCCCATGTCCACCAGCAGGCGCGCAACGCGCTGGGCGGATTCCGGCAAGGCGGCGATGGATTCTGGCGACATCGTTAATAACTCCGTTCAAGAAAACAGGCGCGGGCGGACTTGCGCCGGCGCGCCGCAGACGAGTGTATCAGCGTCCGGCACGCCCGCCGCAGCGCTGTGCCGGGCTAGAATGCGGGCCTGGCTCCACGTCCCGATCTCCATGCGTTCCGAACCCGTTCTGCCCCTTCAAACCGCGTCCGTCGGCGGTTACGCCATGTCCTACACCGAGTACGGCAGCGGCACGCCACTGGTGCTGGTGCATGGCTCGCTGTCCGACGCCCGCTACTGGAAGTCGCAGATGGCGCCACTGGGGCGTTCGTTCCGGGTGCTGGCCGTGTGCCTGCGCCGGTATTGGCCCGAAACCTGGGACGGCGAAGGCGGCGGCTTTTCGGTCGAGCAGCACGCCAGCGACGTGCTCGAATTCATCGACACGGTGGCCGGTGGCCCGGCCCATCTGGTGGGCCATTCGCGCGGCGGCCGCGTCGCACTGGAAGCCGCGCTGCGTCAGCCCGACTCGCTGCGCAGTCTTACCCTTGCCGACCCCGGCCTGCCGTTGCCGGGTTGCAGAGATGAACGCGGCGGCTTTCGCCAGCGCGCCCTGACGCTCATCCGGCAAGGTGACATCGAAGAAGGGCTGGCCCTGTTCGTGGATACCGTGACCGGACCCGACACCTGGCAGCGCATGGTGCCGTGGTTCAAGGAGATGGTGCGTGACAACGTGGGCACGCTCTTCGGTCAGGTGGACGAGCAGCCTGACACCTTGACGCCCGGGCAGATCGGCAGCCTGACGATGCCGGTCCTGCTGATCGGCGGCGCGCTCAGCCCGGCGCCCTATCCGGCCGTGCTGGACGCGCTGGCGCAGTGGCTGCCGCAAGCCCGGCGTGTGGACATCGTGGGTTCCTCGCACGGCATGAACCTGGGCAATCCGCGCGCCTTCAATGGCGCCGTCCAGGAATTCATCGGCGGCTGATTCGCGATCCCGTCAGGGTTCGACAGACGGCGTGTGCTTCAAGCGGCGCAGCACAAAGGTGGAGCGGCTGTGCCGCACGCCGCGCAACTTGTACAGACGCTTGCGCAGGAATTCCTCGTAGCCCTCCGTTCCCGCCACGGCGACCTTGATGAGGTAGTCGTACTCGCCCGTCACCAGAAACGCCTCGACGACTTCAGGCAGGCGGCTGATCTCTTCGCCAAAGCGCGCCAGCGTATCGTCGTCGTGGTGTTCCAGCGTGACCTCGATCATCACCGTGTCCGGAAGCCCCAGCGCCTTCTGGTTCAGCAAGGCCGCATAGCCTTCGATAACGCCCGCCTCTTCCAACGCCTTGACGCGGTTCCAGCACGGGGTGGGTGACAGGCCAACCGTTTCGGCCAGCTTCAGGTTCGTCAGCCGTCCGTCCGCGCGCAGCGCGCGCAGGATCTTGCGGTCGGTTTCGTCGAGTTTGGGCAATGTGGGCATTGTTGGCGACATATGAAGACAGAATCCCTGCAAAGCTGGATTCTACAGAAATAAGATTCTTCATATCACGGCAAACGGGCGTGAATCAGGAAACCTATTCTGCGCGTGGACACGTAGACTTTCCCCAAGGCGCGCACCTATCCCACGCGTCCCGATTCGGCGCTCTTGCTGTGGCACAACCCGGCAGGCGCGCCGGCAGTTCCCACGCAGCACGCCCGCGCGCCGATCCGCGCGGCTGGAAATCATGCCCAACGCAGCAGCACCCGCAAAACCCGGTCTCGGCCTGTCCGGCGCCGTCATGCTCTTCAGCGCGCCGGCGCTATTTGCCTCGAACATGGTGGCGGCCCGCGGGGCCCACGACGCCAACCTTCCCCCCGTTTTCCTCGCGTTCGGCCGCTGGCTGATTGCCCTCCTGATCCTGCTGCCCTTTGCGCTTCCCGCCTTGCGCGCCCATCGCCGGGCGCTGTGGCGCGGCTTGCCGGCGTTGCTGCCGCTGGCCGTGCTGGGGATGGGCGTGGCGGTGGCGCCGCAATACATCGGCGCGCAAACCACCAGCGCCACCAACATCGCGCTGATCTTTTCATGCAGCCCGTTGCTGGTGACGCTGCTGGAAGCGTTGATCTGGCGCAAGCCGCTGTCCGCGCCGCGCGCGGCCGGCCTGGCGCTGGCGCTGGGCGGCGTATTGGTGGTGCTGACACGCGGCGACGTCAACGTGCTGGCCCGGCTGGCGTTCGGCCAGGGCGACCTGTGGGTGCTGCTGGCGGCCACCGGTTGGGCGTTCTACACGGTGCTGCAAAAGCGCCTGACCCTGCCGGCGGTGCCCGACAGCGCACGGTTGGCGACGATGATGCTGGGCGGTGCACTGGCGCTGGCGCCGTTTGCGGGCATTGAAGCGGCCGCCGGCATGGCGCCCCCCTGGACGGACCCGCGCTTGGCGGCGGTGCTGATGTTTCTGGCGGTGGTGCCGAGCCTGGGCGCCTATTACGTGTACGGCCGGCTCATCGGTCTGGCCGGTCCGGCGACCGCGGGCCTGTCGATGTTTCTGGTGCCGGTCTACGCGGCGCTGCTGGCATGGCCGCTGCTAGGCGAGGCGCCGAAGCTATTTCATGCGTATGGCTTTGCGATGATCCTGCTGGGCGTGAAGCTGGCCGCGTCGCGGTTGCGCCCGGCGGCGGCCGCAGCCGCCGCCTGAAGCACCGCGATCAGCGGCCCGCGCCCTGGGCCGCCATGATTTCCTGCGCCACCTGGCGAGGCGCTTCGGCGTAGTGCTTGAACTCCATCGTGTACGTCGCGCGGCCCTGCGTCAGCGACCGCAGCGACGTCGAATAGCCGAACATCTCGGCCAGCGGCACTTCGGCGCGCACGACCTTGCCGCCGCCGCCCGCGATGTCTTCCATGCCCTGCACCATGCCCCGGCGCGACGACAGGTCGCCCATGACGTTGCCGGTGAAGTCCTCGGGCGTCTCGACCTCGACCTGCATCATGGGTTCCAGCAGCACCGGATCGGCGCGCCGCATGCCTTCCTTGAATGCCATCGAGCCGGCCATCTTGAAGGCGTTTTCGTTCGAGTCGACGTCGTGGTACGAGCCGAAGAACAGCGTCGCCTTCACGTCCACGACGGGATACCCCGCCAGCACGCCGGCATTGAGCGCTTCGCGGATGCCCTTGTCCACCGCCGGAATGAACTCGCGCGGCACGACACCGCCCTTGATGGCGTCGACGAACTCATAGCCCTTGCCCGCTTCTTGCGGTTCGAGCTTGAGCACCACGTGGCCATATTGCCCGCGGCCGCCCGACTGCTTGACGAACTTGCCCTCGACCTCGTTGCAGGTCTTGCGGATGGTCTCGCGGTACGCCACCTGCGGCTTGCCCACCGTGGCTTCCACGTTGAATTCGCGCTTCATGCGGTCGACCAGG
The DNA here is from genome assembly GCF_059760815.1 of Achromobacter sp. 1012554356. NCBI lineage: Bacteria > Pseudomonadati > Pseudomonadota > Betaproteobacteria > Burkholderiales > Alcaligenaceae > Achromobacter > Achromobacter sp. 1012554356. Next base: position 9,231 of record NZ_JCBANC010000025.1, read on the forward strand.
ATCTCCAGGTGCAACTCGCCCATGCCGGAGATGATGGTCTGACCGGATTCCTCGTCGGTGCGCACGCGGAACGACGGGTCTTCCTGCGCCAGGCGGCCCAGCGCGATACCCATCTTTTCCTGGTCGGCCTTGGTCTTGGGCTCGACGGCTTGCGAGATGACGGGCTCGGGAAAGACCATGCGTTCTAGGATGATGATGTGCGACGGGTCGGTCAGCGTGTCGCCGGTGGTGACGTCCTTGATGCCCACGGCCGCGGCGATGTCGCCTGCGTAGACTTCGGTGATCTCGCGGCGCTCGTTGGCGTGCATCTGCAGGATGCGGCCCAGGCGTTCCTTCTTTTCCTTGATCGGGTTGTAGACCGAGTCGCCGGATTTCACCACGCCGGAATACACACGGAAGAACACGAGCTGACCGACAAACGGATCGGTCATGATCTTGAAGGCGAGCGCGGAGAACGGCTCGTTGTCGGTCGGATGGCGCTCGATTTCGTTGTCGCGCTGGTCATGGCCCTTGATGGCGGGAACGTCCACCGGCGACGGCATGTAGTCGATGACTGCATCCAGCATCGCCTGCACGCCCTTGTTCTTGAAGGCGCTGCCGCACAGCATCGGCACGATCTCGTTGGCGATCGTGCGGGCACGCAGGCCTTCCTTGATTTCCGCTTCGGTCAGGGGTTCGCCGGACAGGTATTTTTCAAGCAGAGTTTCATTGGCCTCGGCGGCCTTTTCCACCATCTTGTCGTGCCATTCCTGCGCCTGGTCCTGCATCGCCGCGGGGATGTCCACGTACTGGAACTTCACGCCCTGGCTGGCGTCGTCCCAGATGATGCCTTTCATCTTGACGAGGTCGATCACGCCTTCAAAGTGATCTTCGGCGCCGATCGGCAACTGGATGGGCACGGCATCGCCCTTCAGGCGTTCGGCGATCTGGCGCTGCACGCGCAGAAAGTCCGCGCCGACGCGGTCCATCTTGTTGACGAAGGCCAGGCGCGGCACTTTGTACTTATTGGCCTGGCGCCAGACGGTCTCGGACTGCGGCTGCACGCCGCCCACGGCGTCATAGACCATGACGGCGCCGTCCAGCACGCGCATGGAACGTTCGACTTCGATGGTGAAGTCGACGTGGCCCGGCGTGTCGATGATGTTGATGCGGTGTTCGGGGTAGTTGCCCGCCATGCCTTTCCAGAAGGCAGTGGTGGCGGCCGACGTGATGGTGATGCCGCGTTCCTGCTCCTGCTCCATCCAGTCCATCACTGCGGCGCCGTCATGGACTTCGCCGATCTTGTGGGTGATGCCGGTATAAAAGAGGATGCGCTCGGTGGTCGTCGTTTTGCCTGCATCAATATGGGCGCTGATGCCGATATTGCGATAAAGCTCGATGCGCGTCTTGCGGGTCATGGCCTCTTCCTACGGTTGGATGAAGATGCGTAAATATTACGCGCCGTGCGGCAAGATACAAGCCTGAAACGGGCTTCCGAAGGGTCTTTGCGATGGCAATGAGTTTGACCCTGCCATACCAACGTATAGGCGAATGCGTGGAGCATAAAAAAGCCCCTCCGAGGAGGGGCCGTGGCGCATGCAGCGGCGCGCGACGCGCACCACTTTGGCGCGCAATTACTTCTTGTCTTCCTTGACGCGGTAGACCAGCACGGCGGTGCTGGCCAGCGACAGCACCTTGGCGGTGACGCTGCCCAGCAGCAGGCGCGACAGGCCGCTACGTCCGTGGCTGCCGATGAAGACCAGGTCGCAGCCGGCGTCGGTGGCGGCCTGGACGATGCCGTCGGCGACATTGAAGTTGGACACGGCACGCGCATCGGCTTTGACGCCGGCAGTGTCAGCGCGGTCGATGATCTGCTTGAGGTACTTGTCGGCTTGCTCGGCGGAGGCCTTTTCGTAGTCTTCGTCGGTGATGGCATAGGCCGCGGCCATGCCGTCAAAACCGATGGTGGCCGCGAACGGCTGCGTCACGTAGAGGGCGACGACTTCGGCGCCAACCGAACGCGCGAAGCAGATACCTGCGTTGGCGGCTTGCGCCGAGAGCGGGGAACCGTCGGTGGGAATCAGGATCTTCTTGAACATCTTGCCTGCTCCTGTTTTAAAGGAATCTTTATGCTACCGGAAAGCCGCCGGGTCCACATCCGTCGAACCGGCGGCCTTGACGAGGGTCAAGGCCGGGTTTATCCCAACTGCTGGGCAGCCGCGAACAGGTTCGTGCAGCGGGTGCCGGTGCGGCAGTATGCCAGGACCGGGCCCGGCAGGGTGCGCAGCAGTTCCGCGAAACGCGCAACGTCGGCGGACGTCATGGCGCTGCCCACGACGGGCTGGTATTCGATCTGCAGGCCGGCTTCCTGCGCGGCGCGCGACACGTCGGCGGCGGTGGGCTGGTCAGGGCCACCCTCGAAATCGGGGCGGTTGATGATGACGCTCTTGTAGCCGGCGGCGGCCACGTCGGCCATGTCGTCGGGACCCAGTTGCGGGGCGACGGCAAAGTTCTGGGTAAGAGGCTTGATGGGTGCGGACATGACGGTTCCTTCGGTGACTGGGCGATGTGGCTTGGAATTATTGATTGTAGGACCCGTTTTGCGCGAAAAGTTTTTCCAGCTCGGCCCAGATTCCCCGATGGTCGGCAACGGATACCGAAAAGCGCAGCATGGTGGACGGCGCCTGCGTCGGCGAAAACAACGTGCCGGGCGCCAGCAGCAGGCCGCGGTCAGCAGCTTCGCGCGCCAGCACCTCCGAATCGCGTCCGCAATCGGCCCAGACGAACATGCCGCCATGCGGCTCGTGCGGGATGGTCAGTCCCAGTTTCAACAGCCCCTTCATGCAACGCTGGCGCGCGTCGTCGACCCGGTGCCGCACGCGCTCGATGTGGCGCCGGTACTGCCCTTCCATAAGCACCCGGTGCACGACGCGCTCGCCGAGTTCGGGTGAGGTCAACCCCGCCAGCATCTTCAGGTCGGCCAGCTTCTGCAGCAGTTCGGGGTTGGCCGCCACATAGCCGACGCGCAGACTGGCCGCCAGCATCTTGGAATAGCCGCTCACAAAGATGACGCGGTTCAGCCGGTCCAGCGCAGCAAGCTTGATGGCGCCCCCCGGATGCAGCTCGCCGTAGGTATCGTCTTCGACCACCATGAAGTCGTGGCGCTCCGCGATGCGCAGGATGCCGTAGGCCGCCCCCGCGGACAGCGTGTGGCCGGTGGGATTGTGGACCGAGCCATTGATGATGAAGAGTTTGGGCTTGTGCTGCGCGGCCAGTTGCTCAAGCAGGTCGAGATCGGGGCCGTCCGGCCCGCGCGGCACGCCGATCAGGCGGGCGCCAAAGGCCGCCAGCCGGCCGAAGATCACGAACCAGGCCGGGTCTTCAACCAGGACGGTATCGCCCGGCTTGACCAGATGACGCGCAATGAGGTCCAGCCCGTGGGTGACGCCGTTGGTCGTGAGCAGGTTGAGCTCGGGATGGGCGGGCACGCCCTCGTTCTGCAGGATCGCGGCGATCTGCTGGCGCAGCGGCGCGAAGCCCTGGGGGCTGCCGTAGCTGACGAGGTTGGCGCGCACCGAGCGGCCCACGGCGCGCACGGCCCCCGCCACCATCTCCGGATCCAGCCAGTCCGCCGGCAACAGGCCCGCGCCGCCCGGCATGCCGGGCGCGGTGGATTCCCGGAACATGCTGCGCAACAGCCATGCAATGTCGACCCGCGCGGGCGGCGCGAGTGTGCTGGGCGCGGCCGCGGCCACCGCCGTCAGCGGGCCGCTGCGTGCCTTCACGAAAAAGCCCGCGCCCCGGCGAGACTGCACCAGCCCGCGCGCCACGAGGCGGTCATAGGCTTCGACGACGGTGAAACGGCTGACGCCCGACTGTTCGGCCATCTTGCGGATGGACGGCAGGCGCGTGCCGGGCCGCAGGCCTTGCTCGTCGATTCGGCGGGCCAGACCATCGGCCAGTTGCGCCACCAGGGTGGCATCGGCCTGGCGCACGGGCTGCCAAGGCAAGGAAGATGGGGGGGAGTGAGCAACTGTCATGGAGATTTGACCAGGCCAGTGATTAAAGTGACTGCGGAGGTGTACCGGTACTGTACTGACGACTGTGCGTAGAGTGACAGCAATGCCGCAAACCTGCAACCGCAGACGCCGCGGCCATGTCACTTTTTACGGTGCTGTCATGTCCCGTCCCGCGCTTTATGCCACGCCTTCGGCCGCCTCCGCCTCCTCGCCTTCCCTATGGGAGGGCTACGGCTACGGTTTCCTGGGCGTGCTGGTGTTTTCACTTACGCTGCCGATGACCCGCGTGGCGGTGGCCGAGTTGTCGCCCTTGATGGTCGGATTGGGCCGCGCGCTGATCGCCGCCCTGCCCGCCATCGCCCTGCTGTGGTTGACGCGAAGCCGCCAGCCGAACCGGCAGGAGTGGCCCGGCGTGATCCTGGCCGCGCTGGGCATCGTGGTGGGGTGGCCGCTGGCCTCGTCGATGGCGATGCAGACGGTGCCTTCCGCGCAAGGCGCCGTATTCAACGGCCTGCTGCCGCTGTCGACCGCCGCGTTTGCGGCCCTGCGCAGCGGCGAGCGTCCGTCGGCCGCCTTCTGGGGCTGGGCCGTTGCTGGCGCCGCGCTGGTCACCGCCTACGCGCTGCGCCAGGGCGAAGGCACGCTGACGGCCGGCTACCTGTGGCTGCTAGTGGCCGTGGTGCTGGGCGGAATGGGGTACGCCGAGGGCGCGCGGGCCTCGCGCACGCTGGGCGGTTGGCGCACAATATGTTGGGCGCTGACCATCAGCGCACCGGTGGTTGCCCTGCCCGTCGGCTGGATGGCGGCGCAGCAGCCCCATTGGCCCAGTTCCGATGTGGTTGCCGCCTGCGCCTACCTGGCTTTCGGCTCAATGTTCCTGGGATTTTTCGCCTGGTATCGCGGCCTGGCCGCCGGCGGAATTGCCCGAGTGGGACAAGTGCAATTGCTGCAACCCTTCCTTACCGTCGTGGCCGCTGCTTTGCTGTTTGGCGAAAAAGTGGAGGCGACGACGTTCGTGTTTGCCGCCGCCGTGATCGCCGTTATTGCCGGCGGACGCCGCGCCATCGTAAGGACCCCGACATGAACCTGTTTCCCGCCAATTGGGCCGACGTCCCGCTGGCCTCGCTTTCGCTCCTGGGTCCGCTGGCGCTGTTTGCACTGGTCAGTTCGATCACGCCCGGCCCCAATAACGTGATGCTGGCATCGTCCGGCCTGAACTTCGGATTCCGGCGCAGCGTGCCGCATCTGCTGGGCGTGAACCTGGGCTTCACGCTGATGATCTTTCTGGTCGGCGTCGGGCTCGGGTCGGTGTTCCAGCAGACGCCCGTCCTCTACACCGTCCTGAAGTACGCCGGCGCGGCCTATCTGCTTTACCTCGCCTGGAAGATCGCCAACTCGGGGCCGCTGGACGAGGGCGAAGCGCGCGGCAAGCCGTTCACGTTCCTGCAGGCCGCCGCCTTCCAGTGGGTCAATCCCAAGGCCTGGGTGATGGCCGTGGGCGTGGTGGCCACCTACACCCCGCAAAACGGGTTCTTCGCCAACCTGGTGATCGCGACCCTGGTCTGCGGCATCGTCAACCTGCCCAGCATCGGCATCTGGGTGACATTCGGCACGGCTCTGCGCCGCGTGCTGCACCGGCCCGCCGCGATCCGCGCGTTCAATGTAGGCATGGCGCTGCTGCTTGTGGCCTCGCTGTATCCGGTCGCGCTGGAACTGCTGCACTGAAGCGATCAGGCCAGCAGCCCCACCACGACGGCCGGCGTGACCAGCACGTTGAACAGGCCCGCCATGACCATCACCAGGCCCGCGACCGCGCCCTCTTCGGCAGCCAGCTCGCGGGCCTTTGCCGTGCCCGCCCCATGCGCGCCCATCCCGAATAGCGCGCCGCGCGCCAGCGCCGAACGCAGCGGCAGCCAGCGGCACATGAGCTGGCCGATGGCTGCGCCGAAGACGCCTGTGACGATGACGAAGACCGCCGTCAGGTCGGGCACGCCGCCCACGTGGGAAGACACCGCGATGGCGAACGGGGTAGCGACCGAGCGCGGCAGCAGGCTGAGCCGCAGGTCCGGCGGCAAGTCCAGCAGGCTGCCCAGCAGCCATGCGCTGACGCCCGCGATGCCGCTGCCCACAGCCACGCCCGCGGCCAATACCGGCCAGTAGCGCCGGATCAGCGCCCGCTGCTCGTAGAGCGGCAGCGCGAACGCCACGATGACCGGGCCAAGCATGGCCATCAGCCAGTGCGAACCGGACATGTAGTCGCGATAGCCGGTATGCAGCAGGATGGCTAGCGTCAGCAGCAACGCGGGCGCGACAACCAGCGTGGACGTCCACCAATAGGCAAAGCGGCGGTAGAACAGGCGCGCGCAGACATACGCGGCGACGGTGGCGGCCGGCCAGAACAGCAGGTTGAATTCAGGCTGCATGGCGATTCATCCAGCGATAGCAAAGGTCGATTGTCAGTGCCGTGCCGGCCATGACAAGCGCCGTGCCCAGCAGGATCACGGCCAGCAATTTCACGCCCAGCACGCCCAGAAATTCGCGGTGGTCCAGAAGCGACATGACCGCCGGCACGAAGAAGAGCAGCATTTCGCCCAGCAGCCAGCTCGCGCCCCGCTGCACGTTGCGCACGCGCAGCCGCCGCGTCGCCAAGAGGATGAGCACCAGCGCCATCCCGATGACCCCGCCCGGCACGGGCAGGCCCGAAGCCTGCGCCACCGCCTGGCCCAGCAGAGAAAAAAGAACGATCAATGCAATCTGCAGCAGACGGCTGCGGCGCAGCGCGCTGCGCAGGAGAACGGAATGGCGAAAACGGAGCATGAGACGAAAATCCAGCGGCAAGTCCTCGTTTTACGCCCTGCGCAGGCATAGATAAAATGAATTCGATGAATCTCACTTATTCCAAATTGGCATAGCAATGGAATTACGTACGCTGCGCGCGCTGGTCGAGGTCGTCAGGCAAGGCGGTTTCTCCCAGGCGGCCAAAGTGGTCCATGCCACCCAGCCCACGATCAGCAAGGCAGTGCGGCAGCTGGAGGACGAGCTGGGCATGCCCTTGCTGGACCGGCAGGCGCAGCCGCTGCGGCTGACCGTCGCGGGCGAGATCGTGTACCGGCGCGCCGTGAACATGCTGGCCGAACGCGACGACCTGAACGCCGAGCTCGACGACCTGAAGGGCCTGAAACGGGGCGTGCTGCGCCTGGGACTGCCGCCGCTGGGCAGCAGTTCGCTGTTTGCGCCGATGTTCGCGCGCTTTCGCAGCCGCTATCCGCGCATCGAGATCAGCCTGGTCGAACACGGCAGCCGAAGGCTTGAAGAGATGGTGATGGCCGGCGAAATCGAGCTGGCGGGATCGCTCAAGCCCGTGCCCGACCACTTCGAATGGCAGCCCGTCGCGCGCGAACCGCTGGTCGCGCTGATGCCCGCCGACCACCCGCAGGCCCGCGCCAAGTCGGTGGGGCTGCACGACCTGCGCGACTCGCCCTTCGTGCTGTTCGAAACGGGGTTTGCCCTGAACCGCATCATCCACGACGCGTGCCAGCGCGCGGGCTTCGTCCCCACCATCGCCGCGCGCAGCGGCCAGATCGATTTCATCGTGGCGCTGGTGGCCGCCGGACTGGGCGTGGCCTTCCTGCCGCGCATGAAGGCCAACGAGGAACTGCATGCGGGCGTGGCTCGCGTGCCTTTGCGCGATTCAGGGACGGATTGGGAAATGGTCCTGGTGTGGCGCCGTGGCGGATATCTGTCGTATGCGGCGCAGGCATGGCTGGCGTTGACGCGCGAGGTCCACCCCGGCTCGGCCTGACGCTTGCTGCGCCCGGACCGGCCCGCCATCGGCAGAAATCGGGACAAACTTACGGCGGCCGCGCCGGAGTATGCTGATGCCGGAACCCGGCCCGACTTGCCGGGTCAGACCATTCATGCCCGCCCTGCCCCGATTCTCCGCCCGCCGGCTATTAGCCGCCTCTCTGCTCGTCGCCGCCGGCGTGGTCGGCTGCACGCAGCTCGATTCCTGGCAGCGTCAGACCATTTTTTCGCCGCAGTCCGAACCGCAATCCTGGTGGCGGGATCCTGCCGCAGGAACGCAGGTCTACGACCTGACGCTCGACAACGGCGACAAGGTGCGCGCCTGGTACCTGGCCAGCCCCAAGAAGGGCGCGCCCACCGTGCTGTACCTGCACGGCGCGCGCTGGAACCTGAACGGCAGCGCATTCCGCATCGACGGTTGGAGCCGCATGGGGTATTCCATGCTGGCGATCGATTACCGCGGCTTTGGCGCGTCCACGCCGCGCCTGCCGTCCGAAGAAAGCGCGCTGCTGGACGCCATGGCGGGTCTGAAGGAGTTGGCGCGGCTGCAGCCGGACCCGGCGCGCCGCTTCGTCTATGGTCACAGTTTGGGCGGCGCGATCGCCATCGACCTGGCTTCGCGCCCGGAACAGCCAGACTTTGCGGGCCTGATCGTGGAATCCAGCTTCACCAGCATCGGCGCGATGCTGTCCACGCTGCGATGGGGCAATGTCCCCGGCGCCAGCCTGCTGGTCACGCAGCCATTCGCATCGGTGGACAAGCTGGCGCAGTTGCACACGCCCATGCTGTTCATGCACGGCACCGCGGACCGCGTGGTGCCTCACACCATGAGCGATGAACTCTTTGCCGCCGCGCGCAACGTGTCGCCGGACTTGAAACGGCTGGTGAAAATAGAAGGCGCCTCGCATTCGGGCGCCTTCCGCAGCGGCACGCAGTACGAAACCGCGGTCAGAACCTTCATGCAGGACGCCAGCCAAGCGTACGAGCGCAAGAAGGGTTGAGGCGTCAGGCGCCGGCGGCGGCGGCGCCGTTCCGGCGGGACAGCCACGCGATCACGCGGGGACGGCTGCGGTCGTACGCCAGGTTGTAGAAGAATGCGTAGGGCAGATAGAACAGCACCAGCGCGATGTCCAGCACGAAGGCTTCCCACAGGCTGATGTTGAGCCACCAGGCCGCCAGCGGGATCACAATCAGGATCAGGCCCAGCTCAAAACCGAACGCATGCAGCACGCGGATGCGGAAGGTGCGGATCCAGCCCAGACGGTTTTCGACGCGGTCAAAGCCGGCGTTGTAGATCATGTTCCAGACCAGCGCGATCCAGGCGATGACTGCGGTCAGCACGCCCATTTCGAATAGCGATTTGCCCATGGCCCATGCTGCCACGGGCGCACACAGGCCGATGGCGATGATTTCGAACAGAAAGGCGTGGATGAAACGTTCTTTGAGGGTTTTCTTGGCTTGGGTCATGACCCACCTGCGGTCGATTGCTGTGAAGTGACCGCATTGTCCGCGACATTTCCGTTACGAAAAAGATAATATCCATCGGAAAAACCGATACAAACTTTTCTCATGCGCCACTCTCTAGAATCTCTGGCCGCCTTCGCCCAAGTCGCCTCGGAAGGCTCGTTTTCGGCTGCGGCGCGCAAGCTGGGCAAGAGCCAGTCCACCATCAGCGAGACCATCGCCAATCTTGAGGTGGACCTGAACGTCGCGCTGTTCGACCGCAGTCAGCGCCAGCCCTCCCTGACCGCCGCGGGCAAGGTGCTGCTGGGACAGGCCTTGCAGGTGCTGGCCGCCAACGATCGCCTGAACCGCAGCGCCAGCCAGTTGTCGGAAGGCCTGGAACCCCGGCTCACGGTGGTTCTGTCCGATACGTTCCAGTCGCGCACGTTCGAGGCCATGCTGAGCCAGATCGACGCGCGCTACCCGGCGCTGCGCTTCGAGTGCCTGATCGCGGAATACGAGGACGTGGTGGCGCTGGTGCAGCAGGGCCGCGCGCATGTGGGGTTGATGGCGGCGCAGGAAAGCTACCCGCCGGACGTGGCGCACGCGTGCCTGGCCGAACGCTCTGAAATCGTCCTGTGCGTGGGGCGTTCGCATCCGCTGGCCAGCCTGGCATCGGTCACGTCCGATCACTTGAAGACCGAACGCGAATTGCGCCTGAGCACCTACGAACTGGACGACAAGGAAGCCACGCCCGCTCACTCGACGTGGTCGGCGCCCGGCTATCTGATGCTGCTGGAAATGGCCAGCCTGGGGTTCGGCTGGACCGAACTGCCGCGGTGGATGATTCAGCGCTTTGGCCGAGACCAGCTCGTGGAGCTGAAGGTGCCGGGTTGGCCGCGCCACATCCATGTCGACGCGGTGTGGTCCACGCGCCGCGCGCTGGGGCCGGCGGGCGCCTGGCTGCTGGAAAGTCTTACGCAGGGATAGCGCGCGCCAGCACCGGCACACCGGGATCGGCCTGCGTCAACGCCAGGCGCGTAATGCTGACCCCGTTGGCGCAGAGCCAGTCGCCCAGCTTCGGGTTGGCCAGCACGTCGAACTCGGCGCGCCGCTGGCGTGCCATGGCGCTGCCCTGCGCGCTGCCCAGCGCCGGATGGCACATGACAAGGTCGCCTTCCCGCGCGTTGAACAGCCAGGTTTGCAAGAGGTGCGCGTACCGGCGCTCGCCACCGTCGAACGCATACACGCCCAGCAGCCGCCGGTTGGTGCGCAACCCGCTTGAGCGGGCCTCGCGCGCCAGCGCCGCCGCCCCCAACGCGCCGATTACGCGCGCCTTCAACGATTCCTTCAGCGGTATGCCGCACTGCACGCCGGGCGCGGTCTGGCGCAGCCAGGGAGCCTGCACGCCAGTCTGCGTTCCATAACGCTGGGCGAGCAGCGCCAGGACGCGCTTGCGGATGCCGGGCAGTTGATGCACGTGCTGGTGTCCATCGACATAGTCGGGCGCGCGGCCGAAGGCGGCTTCGAAGGCGTCGAACTGCCGGGCGATCTGCGCGTCGACCCACGCCGCATGGAGCAGGCCCGCGTAGGCCTTCAGGATCAGGGCGCTCAGCGCAGGCATTGGTTCAGCGCCCAGCTCCAGCGTTTCCGACAGATTCAGGTGCAGGCCGATGTCCACATCCAACGCGGCGAGCCGCGGCGCATTGGCCGCGAACGTGGGGCCCAACGTCAGGCAACTGACCGCGCTGACGCGCCGCATGCCGGCCAGCGCAATCATGCCCTCGTCAATGTCCGCATTCATGCCAAAATCATCACCGCACACCACGACGCGTTTGCTCATCGCCGCCTCTCCGTCTTTCTGTCCGCAACATCCCACATGCGCGCCCTCATCCGGCAAATCACCCTTTTCGTCGCCGTCGGTTGCGCCGCCGCGGCAACGCATTGGGCCGTTGCCGTGGGCTGCGTCGAAGCGTTCGGCGCACCGCCGCTGGCGGCCAACCTGATCGGCTGGATGATCGCCTTCGTGGTGTCCTTCAGCGGCCATTACCGGCTCACGTTCCGACATTCGCCCATACCCTGGACCGTAGCGGCCCGTCGTTTCCTTTTCATTTCAGCGATCGGTTTTTTGATCAACGAATCGGCCTACGCCTGGCTGTTGCACGCCACCAACGTGCCGTACGACATACTGCTGGCACTGATCCTCATCGGCCTGGCGTTCGCAACGTTCATCGCCAGCCGGCTGTGGGCGTTCCGGCACAAAGCCGTTCCTTAAGCGCCGCATCCGCCTGCAACAGCCACATTGCATGCCGAGCGCTGGTGGCGATCGGCTTGACCCCGTGCATCGGCGAGTAGACCGCGCCGTCGCCATGGTTACCCCACACCCAGAACCGCGCGCCGTCCGGCGCCGCGCACAGCCGCGCATTGAATTGGTCGGCGCTGACCAGCACCTGCGCGCCGGTGACCGGATCGAACTTCGCGGCGTCGTACAGTTCCTTGCGCCAGTTATCGCGCACCGGCACTTCCGGATTGAGCCAGTCGTCCACGACCCACGTGGGCCGCGGCGCCCGTGCGTATAGCGCCAGATCGAAAGGGTAGGCGTGCAGCGAGACAAAGGTGTCGTCCGGGCGCGCCTCCTGCCGCACCACCTTGGCCAGCGGCGCGGCGCTGCCCCGGACATTGAACGCCGCAATGCCCACGGCGATGACGCAGATTCCGGCTGCGACGGCAGCGCTGATGCGCACCAGGCGCGGCGTTATCCCGCCCGTGTCGGTGCGCCACGCCGCCAGAATGACCTCGGACAGCAAAAAGGCGAGCGGCGCCAGCGCCGGCAGCACATAGCCAATCAGCTTGGAATGCGGCAACGAAAAGAACACCACCACCACGGCGAACCACACCGCCGCCAGACGCCGCAGGCTGCGCGCTGGCCCCTCGGCCCAAAATGCGCGGCGCAGGATGCCGCCGCCCCACAGCGACCACGGCAGGCTCAGGCCGGCCAGGACCGGCAGATAGAACCAGAATGGCTGGGCATTATTGAAGCCGGCGGCGGCGAAGCGCTGGAAATGCTGATAGACGAAGAAGTAGTCGTAAAAACCGGGATACCGCAGTTGCATCAGCACGAACCACGGCGCGGCGATCGCCACGAACACCAGCAGCGCCGGCAGCCAGACCAGCGCCACCAGTCCGCGCCAGCGCCTCTCCCAGACCAGCCAGAGCAGCAGGATGGCGCCCGGCAGCACCAGGCCGATCAGCCCCTTGGCCAACACCGCCAGCGCGGCCAGCGCCGCGGCACCCACGACCATCCCGCGCGCCCCCTCGCCGTGTTCAACGCGTAGCACACCTTCGGCGGCGGCCAGCACGCACAGCGTGATGAGCCCCGCGACAAGCATGTCCAGGTTGGCGAACTGCGCGCCGCCATAGAAGAATGGCATGGTGCAAAGCGCCAGCACGGACAGCGTGGCGGCAAACGGGTCGCGATGGCGGCGCACGAAGGCGTACAACCCGGCGGCGGCAGCCCAAGCGGCCAGCCAGGACGGCACCCGCGCCGCCCACGGGTGCGCGCCGAACACCGTGAACGACAGCTCGGTCAGCCAGTAGAACAGCGGAGGCTTGTGAAAGTACGGCATGCCATCCAGCAGCGGCACGGCATGCGAGCCGCTGCGCAGCATGTCCCATGCCACCCCGGCATAGCGCCCCTCGTCGGGCAGGGTCAGCGGACGTATCCACGCCAGCCAGGCCAGCCAGATGCCGACGGCCAGCAGAAATCGTCCTGCCGGCGGGGTCCATTCGGAGCGCGCCGGTTTGATGGGGTCCGCCATCATCAGCCCTGCGCCTTGCCTGCGGGACGGCCACGGCTGCGCCGCACGACGAACAGCGGCCGGCCTTTCACCTCGTCGAAGATTCTGGCCACGTATTCGCCCACCACGCCCAGCGAAATCAGATTGACGCCAGCAAAGAACAGCACCGCCGTTACGATGGTCGTCCACCCGGAGACGGCGTTGCCGGACATCAGGTAGCTGCCCACGAGGAACGCGGCATAGGCCAGCGCCAGCACGGCAAACACCACCCCCACCAGGCTGACCATGCGCAGCGGCCACGTCGTGAACGCGGTCAGGCCGTCCAGCGCCAGCCGAAAGAGGCGCATCCCGCTGTAGGTGCTGGTCCCGTGCATGCGCTCGTCCGGCGTGTAGGGCACGGCCTCGCCCTTGAACCCGACCCAGGCATACAAGCCCTTCATGAAGCGCGTGCGCTCAGGCAGCGCGATCAGTGCGTCGACCACGCTGCGGTCCATCAGCCGGAAGTCGCCTGCATGCGCCGGCACCTGCACGCCGCGGGCGTTGCTAAGCAGTTGGTAGAACCAGCGCGCACCCGAACGCTTGAGCCAGGATTCATCGGCGCGATCACGCCGCACGGCGTACACCATCTCGGCCCCGGCGGACCATCGCGCCAGCATCAGCTCGATCAAGGCGGGCGGATGCTGCAGGTCGGCATCCAGGCAGACGACCACGTTGCCGCTGGCGGCTTCCAGGCCCGCGCTCAGCGCGGCTTCCTTGCCGAAATTGCGGGACAACTGCACGTGGCGGAAGCCCTCGTGCTCGGTCCATTCCGCCATCAGCGCGTCGGTGCCATCCGTGCTGCCGTCGTCGGCCACGATGATCTCCCAGCTTGTGCACAGCGCGGAGAGCCGGTTGCGCAGCAGCGGGAGCAGCACCCGCAGGTTCTCGCATTCGTTCAGGCACGGAATCACGCAGGTGACCCGGATGTCATACGGCACGTCGGCCGCCTGCGGCGGCCACACGGACCTCAGTGGCAGAGATTTGGCCAGCACTTGCGGTGCTGGCGGATCGGACCGGAACTGGATGTGCATAAGGTTCTGAAAAGGCGGCATGCGGGACACGATGCGGTGCAGTATGCGCAGGGCCTCGTCGAATTTTCATGAAATGCCGGCGCGGGCCCGGCCGCTAAAATGGCGGCCACCTCCAATCTTCGGGGTTGCCATGCAATACCAAGTCCGTCCCATGCTGGCCAGCGATGTGGACGCGATCCTCCAGGCCCAGACCCTCGCCTATCCGCAGTTCCTGCTGGAAGGCGCCAGCTTTTTCCTGAACCGCCTCGCGCTTGCGCCGCGGTACTGCTGGGTCGCCCAACCGGACTCGCCAATGGCTTCTGGCGCCCTGCTGGGCTATCTGATTTCCTATCCGTGGGATGCGGGCCTGCCTCCCGCCCTGGATGTGCCGCTCTCCGCGCTGCCGGCGCGGGCCGACCACTGGTTTCTGCATGACTGCGCGGTCGTGCCGGCGGCGCAGGGCATGGGCGTAGGCCAGGCACTGGTGGGCGCCGCCGCAGCAAGCGCCATGGACAACGGTCTGACATGCGCCAGCCTGGTGTCTCTGGCATCGGCGGCAGGCTATTGGATGCGTCATGGCTATGCGCCGCTTGCCCCGCAGGCGCCCGGCCTGGCCGAAAAACTGTCTGGCTACGGCGAGGGCGCCAGTTACATGTCGCGCGCCTTTCCCTTCCCGGCGGCACGCCCGTTGCGCCCCTGACGGCGCCCCCCTCCCCGTGTACACGCGCACGGGGCTGGACGTAAGATAGCTTCGCAGTCCGCAAGCGATGCGGCGGCAAGTGGCCTGAACAGCGGGCTTGAACAGCGGGTTTGAACAGCTTGTCTTGCTGCGCCCCGGCGGGGCGCGAAGGTTCATATGATCTCCCTTTCGCCCGTCCAATCCCTACTCGCCTGCTGCCTCGTGCTCGTCATCGGACGAGTCATGACCACGCGCATCGGCGTCCTGGCGCGCTACAGCATTCCGGATCCCATCGTGGGCGGGCTGCTGTTCGCGGTGGTGGCCTACCTGCTGTCGACGTGGGGCGGCGTTGCTGTCTCGCTCGAGACCAGCATCAAGCCGACGCTGCTGCTGCTGTTCTTCGGCTGCATCGGGCTGACCGCCAACCTGAAGCTGCTGGCGCGCGGGGGCCCGCGCCTTATCGCCTTTCTGCTTGCGCTGATCCCGTTTCTGGTCCTGCAGAACGCCGTGGGGTTGGGCATGGCGTGGTTGCTGGATATGCACCCGCTCATGGGCCTGCTCGGCGGCACGATCACGCTGGTGGGCGGTCACGGCACCGGCGCGGCCTATGCGACGCGCTTTGCCGACTTCAACAACATTCAGGACGTGATGCCGCTGGCCATGACGGCGGCGACGCTGGGACTGGTGCTGGGCGGCGTGGTGGGCGGCCCCGTGGCGGAATGGATCATGCGCCGCCACAAGGTGTCGGGCAGCCTCGACCACACCGCGGCCGAAGGCCACCAGGCCGTCGACCTGAACGACGATCACCAGCCGCCCACGGCCGGATCGTTCATCCTGTCCATGACCGCCGCGTTCGTCTGCCTGGTCGTCGGGGGCCTCCTGGCGGCGCTGGTGGAAGATGCCCCGGTCAGCCTGCCCAACTTCCTGTGGTGCCTTGCCACCGGCGTGCTCATCCGCAATGCCGGCCCGCTGGTGGGCATCCGGCTGGATGATCGCGCCACCGACATCATCGGCACGATTTCCCTGTCGTTGTTCCTGGGCATGACGATGATGACGCTGGACCTGTCCAGCGTCGCGCGCCTGGCCGGTCCGCTCGCGCTAATGCTGGCGGTGCAGACGCTGGCCTGCGCGCTGTATGCCTCCTGGGTGGTGTTCCGGCTGCTCAAGCGCGACTACGAGGCCGCCATCATGTCCGCCGCGTTCTGCGGCTTTGCGCTGGGCGCCACCGCCACCGCCATCGCCAACATGCAGGCGCTCACGCGCCGCCATGGCCCGGCGCCGGAAGCGTTCATCGTGGTGCCCGTCACCGGCGCTTTCCTGGTGGACATCCTGAACGTGATCGTCCTGAGCTCGCTGATCTCCTTGCCGTTCGTGGGAGGGATGTAGCCATGTTCAAAAGATTCTTGATCGTCCTGCTGTGCGCGATGCTGGCCGCATGCGGCCGCGCGCCCGATGCCGACGCCCTGCGCGCGGACGTCACGCGCAGCCTGAACGCCACCTATGGGCAGGACCTGTTCCGCATCGCAGATCTCAAGCGCATGGGATCGGCCACGGACAGCACCGCCCCGGCCGGCGAAACCCGGCGCGTCGTGTATTACGACGTCGACCTGGAACTGACCCGCGACATTTCGCTGGGCGCGTGGGACCAACCCGGCGCGGCGTCGCTGGTGACGCTGCTGGGCGCCGGTCCGCGCAGCATCAGCGGCGTGAAGTCCGGAGGCAACAAGGCCGGCGACCGCATCATTGCCCATGCCAGCGCCATTTACCGCGAAGACGACGGCGCCTGGAAGCTGGTGACGCCCGCGGGATTCAAGGCGGCCGAGGCGCCCTCGCTGGATACTGGCGCGCCGCCGCCCGTTACGCGCCAGCTGCTCGACACGCTAGACCAGATCACCCACTCGGTAACCTACAGCGCGTCCAGCACGGCCCAGCACGTCGTCCAGCAGGAACTGGAACGCTCGGTCGCGCGCATCAACGGCCGGCTGTCCCGGTTGCAGCAGGGTTACCCGCTGGCCGGCGGCCCGGACCGCGGCGAGTACCTGGCCTTTGCGCGCGCGCTGAGCGATGTGGCGCGCGCCCGCCAGATCCGGGTGTCGCCGCTTATCACCGGAGGCGGGGCCGACAACATCGCGTTGCTGCGTGGCGGCGACGCCGTGGTGGCCCTGGCGCAGGCCGATACCGCGCGGATGGCCTACGAGGGCACGGGTCCCTTCGCGGGACAAGGGCCGTTTCCCGGCCTGCGCGCGCTGGGCAGCCTGTACCCGGAAATGGTCCATATCGTCGTGCGCGACGATCCCGCGATTCGCGGTGTGCGGGACCTCAAGGGCAAGACGATCGCGCTGGGTCCCGAAGGGTCGGCCGTGCGCGCCACGCTGCAAACCGTGCTGGCGGCGCACGGTCTGCAGGCCGGGCGCGATTACAAGGTGTCGGATACGCCGTTCGTTGCCGCCCTGCCGCTGCTCCAATCCGGGGCGGTCGATGCCGCCGCCCAGGTGATCGGGGTGCCGGCCACGCCGCTGCGCGACGCGCTGATTCCCGCGCAGCTCAAACTGCTGCCGCTCGATGCCGAGGCGATCAAGACACTCACGTCCGGCGACAGCGTGCTGATGCCGCTGGACATCGCAGCCGGCACCTATCCCAATCAGCAGGAACGCATCCCCACCGTGGGCGTGGCGGCCCTGATGCTGACCACCACCGACCTCACGCGCGACGAAGCGCTTGTCGTGGTGCGCGCGGTCTACCAGGCCGGCCAGGACCTGCTGGCAGCCGGTTCGACGCAGGGCTCGCAGGTGTCGGCGGCCACCGCCCGGCTCGGCCTGAGCGTGCCGCTGCACGACGGCGCCGAGGAAGGCATTGCCCAACTGGAGCTTGCCAAACCGCGCTGAGGCGCGTTGCGTCTATGATGGCGCTCCCTATCAGGAATTCCGATGAACAAATTCGATCTTCAAAAGAACCAGGCCCTCAAGCTGGCCGGCCAACTCAAGCAATCGGCGACGCCCGACCGCTTTGGCGCCTCGTCCCAAGTGCCCGACCGCCGCGAGCAGCGCAAGCTGGATCAGGCCGCCGGCCTGGTGCCCTTCCCGCTGAAGCTGTCGCAGGCGCAGGCCGACAAGCTGCGCGCCGCCGCCGCCGAACGCGGCGTGTCGACCAACGACCTCGTGGCCGAGGCGCTTGAGAAAGCGCTGGGCGCATAAGCGCGATGCACATCTGGGTCGACGCGGACGCCTGTCCCGCCGTCATCAAGGACATCCTGTTCCGCGCCGCGCAGCGCTGGCAGGTGCCTCTGACGCTGGTGGCCAACCAGGCGCTCTACACGCCGCCGTCGCCGCTGATCCGGGCCGTGCAGGTGCCGCGCGGCTTTGACGTGGCCGACGCGCACATCGTGGAGCGGGCGGAAAAGGGCGACCTGGTCATCACCGGCGACATTCCGCTGGCCGCGCAGGTGCTGGAAAAAGGCGCACTCGCGCTCAATCCCCGCGGCGAACGCTATTCGCCGGAAACCATCCGCGAACGGCTGGCGATGCGGGACATGATGGAAGAACTGCGCGCCAGCGGCGTGGACACGGGCGGTCCGTCGTCGTTCAGCCAGTCCGACCGCAAGGCGTTCGCGAACCAGCTCGACACCCTGCTCGCGCGGGTGGCCCGCCAGCAGGCGCAGAAAAGCTAGAAACCGCCGGCAGGGCCCGCGGTCAGTTAGCAGCGTCAGTAGAAGGTGATATATGCCTTGTAGATGATCGCGCCGATCGCGGTGACAAGGCCCAGGCCCATCAGGGTCATGCCGAGATTGCGGTCACGAAACCCGAAGCCGATCAACATGAGCGCCACGCCGGTGCAGATGATGATGAGCATGGTGTTGGTATGCGGACCCATGGCCTTCTCCTGTTTTGCTCGGCAGTGATTCGCCGATTTATCGATGATAGGCAGGCGTGCAACACGGCTCGTCGCAACCGGCAGCAGCCAGGTTGCGGCAGATCAGAAGAAGAGTAATGAATCGAAAACAAAAAAGCCAACCGATGAAGGTTGGCTTTTTGCGTGTTGCCTGACTAGTGTTGCCTGGCTACTTACTGCCCGAAGAACAAAACCGATATCGCTGAATTACTGCTGCATTACTTCCGCGACCCAAGCCTTGTCTTTTGGGGCACTTCGAAGGCTGTTAAGCCTGAGAAGGTCTTTGGTGGGTAGTACTGGGTTCGAACCAGTGACCCCTGCCGTGTGAAGGCAGTGCTCTACCACTGAGCTAACCACCCCGAAAGAGGCGAAATAATAGCACGAAAATTTAAACGTGCGCAAGTCGCCCCTGAATAACTTTCAGGCGGCCGCCGCAACCGGCGCATCGAGCTTGCGCCAGATGCTCTCGCCGCCGACGCTCTTGTCCAGCGCGGCCACGTAAGCCTCGTGCTCGGCCAGTTCTTCGGCGCTGGCGTACAGCACCGGCAGCCCCGAGGCGTCAAACTTGGCCAGCACCAGGCCGTCGCTGCCGGTACCCGCGTTGTCGTCCACGTCGATCAGCAGCGCGTCCTGGCCGCGCGTCATCGCCAGCCAGACTTCGGCCAGGAGCTGCGAGTCGAGCAATGCGCCGTGCAGCGTGCGATGCGCATTCGAGATGCCGAAGCGGTCGCACAGCGCGTCCAGTGAATTGCGCTTGCCGGGGAACATCGACCGGGCATGCATCAGCGAGTCGGTGACGGTCTCGCAGAACTCGGTGATGGGACCGCGGCCCGTCTTCGCGAGTTCGGCATTGAAGAACTTCACGTCGAACGCGGCGTTGTGCGCGATCAGCTCGGCGCCCTGGATGAACTTGACGAATTCGTCCGCGACCTCTGAAAAGCGCGGCTTGTCCGACAGGAACTCGGTGGTCAGCCCGTGCACCGCCAGCGCCTCGGGATCGCTGTCGCGGTCCGGATTCAGGTAGATGTGCAGGTTGTTGCCCGTCGCCATCCGGTTGACGAGCTCCACGCAGCCGATTTCGACGATGCGATGACCCTGTGCAGGGTCCAGTCCGGTGGTTTCAGTGTCAAAGATGATCTGGCGCATAACGATTCCGACGCGTCTAGTCCGACGCTTCTATTCCAACGGGTCGATTCCGAAAGGTTTATTCCGACGGGTCTATTCCGAAGTTTGGGGCTGCGAGGCCGGCGGCGTGTGCGGTTGGTGCGCTTCGCTGCCGGACTTGCCTGGCTTCTTGCGTGCGGTGGCAATCAGCGTATAGGCCACCGGCACGACGAACAAGGTCAGTAGTGTACCCAGCAACAGCCCGCCGACCAGAACCCAGCCGATCTGCTGGCGCGATTCCGCCCCCGCGCCCGTGGACAGCGCCAGGGGGACGGTGCCCAGCACCATGGCGCCCGTCGTCATCAGAATGGGCCGCAGGCGCAGCACGCTGGCTTCGATCACGGCCTCGAACAGTTCCCTGCCCTCGTCGCGCAACTGGTTCGTGAATTCCACGATCAGGATGCCGTGCTTGGTGATCAGGCCGACCAACGTGATGAGCCCGATCTGGCTGTAGATGGACAGCGTGCCGCCCGTCAGCCAGAGCGCCAGCAACGCGCCCGTCATGGACAGCGGCACCGACAGCATGATGATGAACGGATTGCGCCAGCTTTCGAACTGCGCGGCCAGCACCAGATAAATGAACGCCAGCGCCATCGCAAAGACCAGATAGATGCTGCCCGACGAATCGCGGAACTCGCGCGACTGGCCGTCCAGGTCGGTGATGATCGTGTTGGGCAGGACCTCGCGCGCCACCTGGTGCATGTGCTCCAGCACTTCGCCCAGCGCGTAGCCCGGTGCGACGGCCGCATCGATCTTCACGGCACGCAGACGGTTGAAGTGGTTGAGCGACTGCGGCGACACGCCTTCGTGCACGCCCAGCAGGTTGTCCAACTGGACCATGCTGCCGTCACGCGCACGCACATAGATGCCCGAGATGTCGGTGGGATTGGCGCGGTCGCGCGGCGTCACCTGCACGATCACGTCGTACTGCTCGCCTTCGTCCTTGTAGCGGGTGACCTGGCGGCCGCCCAGCATGGATTCCAGCGTGCGGCCCACGACGTCCACGTTGGCGCCCACGTCGGCCATCTTGTCGCGGTCTACGCGCACGCGCAGCTCCGGCGTGTTCAGGCGCAGGTCGGTGTCCAGGTTCAGCAGGCCCGGATACTTGCGCAGCTCGGTCAGGAAAATCTCGGTCAGCCGCGACAGTTCTTCGTACGAGGCCTGGCTCATGATGATGAATTCCACCGGCTTGGACCGGGCCGATTGGCCCAGCGACGGCGGATTGGTCGGGAAGGCGCGCACGCCCGGCAACGACGCGAACTGCGGCTGCAATTGCTGCGTGATGGCCTGCTGCTTGCGCTCGCGTTCTTCCCAGGGCTTCAGGCGCAGGATCGCGGTGCCGTCCGTGACCGTCGGAAAGCCCACCGTGACCTGGCTGCCGCTGGCTTCGGGGATGTCGGCATAGAACTTCTCGATGCCCAGCATGCTGTCCAGCGTGTAGTTCAGCGTAGCGCCCTCGGGCGAGTTCACGATGCCGAACACCACGCCCCGGTCCTCGACCGGCGCCAACTCGCTCTTGACCACCTTGAACAGCACACCGCTGCCCGCAGCCACGGCCAGCCCGATCACCACGACGATCCAGCGGTGCCGCAGCGACGCGCCCAGCAGGCGGCGATAGCCGTTGCTCATGCCGTTCAGCCAGCCTTCGATCAGGTTGTACCAGCGGCTATGGCTGGTCTCGTGCCGCAGCAGCACGGAACACATCATGGGTGTGAGCGTCAGCGCCACGAAGCCCGACACCAGCACCGCGCCGGCCAGCGCCAGCGCGAATTCAATGAACAGCCGGCCCGTGCGCCCCGTTGCGAACGCCAGCGGCGCATACACGGTGACGAGCGTCATGGTCATGGCGACCACCGCGAAGCCGATTTCCTTCGACCCCCGCAATGCCGCTTCCTTGCGCGGCATGCCGTCCTCGATGTGCCGGTAGATGTTCTCCAGGACCACGATCGCGTCGTCCACCACCAGGCCGATCGCCAGCACCATGGCCAGCAGCGTCAGCGTGTTGATGGAAAAGCCGAACAGGTACATCAGCGCGCATGCGCCCACCAGCGACACCGGGATGGTGACGATGGGAATGATGCTGGCGCGCAGGTTGCGCAGGAAGAAGAAGATCACCAGCACCACCAGCACGATGGCTTCAACGATGGTGTGGAACACGGAATCGATGGACCGCTCGATGAACACCGACGAGTCGTACGCGATGTTCAGCTTCATGCCGGCGGGCAGCGTCTCGTTCAGCCGGGCGACTTCCTGGCGGGCCGCCTTGGACAGTTCCAATGGGTTGGCCGTGGACTGCCGGGTGACGCCGATGTTGATGGCGGGCTTGCCATTGAAGCGGGACAGGATGCGGTCATTGGCGGCGGCGATCTCGACCTTGGCCACGTCGCGCATCCGCACCGGATAGCCCTTCACGTTGGCGACGATCACGTCCTCAAACTGGGCCGGAGTCTGCAGATCGGTCGCGGACACCACCGAGAATTCCCGCGCACGCGATTCGATGCGCCCGGCCGGAATCTCCACGTTCTGGCTGCGCAGCGCGGCTTCGACGTCCTGCACCGTCAGGCCGTAGGCGGCCAGCTTGTCGCGGTCGACGTAGATGCGCATGGACGGCAGCCGCTCGCCAAAGACGCGCACCTCCGCCGCCCCCGGCAGCACCGACAGGCGGGTCTTGATGTAGCGGTTGATGTAGTCGGACGTCTGGATGGCCGAGAACGATCCGGATTCCACCGCGATGTAGATGATGGGCTGGGAATCCGCCTCGACCTTGCCGATGATGGGCTCGTCGATCTCGTCCGGCAGAAAGCGCCGCGCGCGCGAGACCTTGTCGCGGACTTCGGCCGCCGCGGCGTCCGGGTCGCGCGTCAGGTTGAACTTGATGTTGATCTGGCTGCGCTCGGACCGGCTGCGCGAAGTCATCACGTTCACGCCTTCGATGCCGGCCAACTGGTCTTCCAGCGGCTTGGTCACCTGCGATTCGATCACCTCGGGCGAGGCGCCCTTGTACGTGGTGTCGACCGACACGATGGGTTCGTCGATCTTGGGGTATTCGCGCACCGTCAGGCGCGAATACGAGATCAGGCCGATCAGCACGATGATCAGCGACAGGACCGACGCGAACACCGGGCGCTTGATACAGGTTTCCGAGATACGCATGGTGCTATCGCTGAAAGGGTAAGGGGCCGGCTATTGGCCGTTGCCCACAATGGTCACGGGCGCGCCATCGGTCACGCGCTGCAGGCCCGAGACCACCAGCTGGTCGTTCAGGGCGACGCCGGTCAGGATCTCGACACGGCCCTCGCGGCGCTCGCCGATGGTGACTTCGCGCCGGTGCGCCACGCCGTTCTCGACCCGGTAAACGTACTGCGTTTCGCCCGACGGCGATAGCGCGGCTTCCGGCGCGACCAGCGCCTTGTCCTGGTTGAACAGCAGTTGCACGCGGGCGAACATGCCGGGCCGCAGCACGCCGTCCTGGTTGGCGACGGTAGCGCGCAGCAGGATGGACCGTCCGCCCGCGTCGACCAGCGGGCTTACCGCGTACACGAGCCCTCGGCGCTCCTGGCCGGGCAACGCGTCCAGGCGCAGCGTCAGTTGCTGGCCGACCCGCACCTTGCTCAAGTACATCTCGGGCACGCGGAAATCCACCTTGAGCGGATCGATCGCCTCGAGCGGCGCCAGGTCCTGGCCCTGATTCACGTAGTCGCCCACCGACACGCTGCGCAGGCCGACGATGCCCGCGAACGGCGCGGTGATCGTCATCTTGTCGAGCCGGGCCTGGGCCAGCGCCACGGCGGCCTCCTGCACCTTCAGCGTGCTGGCCGACTCGTCGCGGGCCTGCTGGCTGACGAAGCCTTTGCCCTGCAGCTCGACGGCGCGTCGGTAATGGCTTTGCGCCAGCGTCAGGTTCGCGCGCGCCTGCGCGAGTTCAGCGCGCGGCACCGAGTCGTCCAGGCGGATGAGCAACTGGCCCTGCTTGACGGGCTGCCCTTCCTTGAAGTCAATGGCCTGGATGCGCCCGGCAACTTCCGGGCGCAGGACGACGGATTCATCGGACCGCAGGCTGCCCACGGCCGACAGGCCACGCGCAAAGGGAATTTCCTGGACGGCGGCCACGGCGACGCGGGACGGCGCGGCGGGCGCGGTTTGAGGTTTGGCGTTGACCGGGACGGGAGTGGCGGACGGCGCCAGCCAGCGCGGCACAAACACGCCGAGCGCGGCCCCCGCGGCCAACCCTGCCGCGACGGCGGCCAGCAGTACAGCTTTTTTCATGCGCGAAAGTGGCGGTGTTGCGGCGCGGACCGGGCATGCCCCACTCGGACGTCGCCGCAGGAACTGGAGGAAGGGTTGGCACTTTAGCACCCGAATTTACATACTGGAACAATCCTGAAGCGCGATGAAAGAACTAAATCTGCCCTAGCGGGCCGATTTGAGGGTATTTCCGGATGCCGGCGGGGCTGCCGGGCGACCGATCCGGTTCAGGCGCGGCGGGCGACCTCGACGCCCATGTTGGCAAGCTGGTCCGCGCGCTCGTTGCCCGGGTCCCCCGCGTGGCCGCGCACCCAGCGCCACGAGACCTGGTGGCGCTGCACCTGTTCGTCCAGCGCCTGCCAGAGCTCGGCATTCTTGACCGGCTTTTTCTCGGCGGTGATCCATCCGCGCCGTTTCCAGTTGACCAGCCACTCGGTCATGCCCTTCATGACATATTGCGAGTCGGTGTGGATGGTGACGACGCACGGGCGCTTGAGCGCGCGCAGGCCTTCGATGACCGCCAGCAGCTCCATCCGGTTGTTGGTGGTCTGGAGTTCGCCGCCATGCAGCGTCTTTTCGTGCGCGCCGGCACGCATGAGCACGCCCCAGCCGCCAGGACCTGGATTGCCCTTGCAGGCGCCGTCGGTCCACATTTCCACTTTCTGATCGTTCGCTTTGGTGTCCTGCATGGTGCTGCGTGCGTGTCCTTGTTCTTGCAAAGTGAGGCCGGCCCGGCCGCTCAGGAGGGGTCGAAGCCGTCGTCCGCCTGGCGGTTGACCACCACCGAGGCCGCGCGTGCGCGCTTGGGTTTGGTCTTCCAGGCAGGCCCGATGATACGCATGCCGGTCACGCGCTTGACCGCCGACACCATGTAAACCGCGCCGCCCAGGCTCCACCAGCGGGCGCCGGCGGACTCCAGGAAGCTCCAGCGCTGGAGCCATTTTTCGCTGCGGCAGGCCGGCGCGTAGCAGCCGAACTGGCTTTCATCGACCTCCAGCGACAGCAGCTTGAACCAGTCCTTGAGCCGCACCAGCGATACCTGGGACGACGGCGGCTGCGGCAGCCAGGGTTCCATGCCGGGCATGCGGGTACGCGCGCCCCACATGCTCCAGGGATTGAACCCGGAAATGACGACGCGGCCCTCCGGCACCAGCACGCGCTCGACTTCGCGCAGCACGTTGTGGGGCTCGGGCGTCAGTTCGAAGGCGTGCGGCAGGATCAGGAGGTCGACGCTTTGGGATTCGAATGGCAGGGCCTCGGGCTGCGCGACGACCACGCGCGACTGCCAGCCGGGCATGTTTTCCGGTGTAGGGGTCTCGGTGCCCACATAGCCCTTGAACGGCATCCGGTTCGCCCGCAACAGGTTCAGGTCGGCCAAGCCGACCTGCCAGGCGTAATATCCGAAGACATCCGCGACGGCCGCGTCGAACTGGGCCCGCTCCCACGCCAGCACGTACTGGCCCGGCGGCGTCTGGAACCATTCGGCCAGTTCTACAATCGGCGGAGTTTCTTCTGCCACGTTTTTTCCTTCGAATCCCATGCAAGCCTTGACCGCCCCCGCAGGCGGCCGCGAACGCAACGCCGCGGTCTTGCCTTTGCCAGCCTTTTCCGACAACTACATCTGGGCGATCGTCCGCGACGGCCAGGCGGCTGTCGTGGACCCCGGCGAAGCCGGACCCGTATTGCAGTTTCTGGATCAGCAAGGCTTGAAGCTGCGCGCCATTCTACTCACGCACCACCACGGCGACCATGTGGGCGGCGTGCTCGAATTGTCCCGCATCGAGGGCATCACCGTATATGGTCCGGCGCGCGAAAAGCTGCCGCGTTGCGACGTCCGTCTGGCCGAAGGCGACCGCGTGACGCTGCCGGAACTGGACGTGGACCTCACCGTGCTGGACGTCCCGGGGCACACCGCCGGGCACATCGCCTATGCCGGCCGCGCGGCTGGCGTCGAGCACGCACTGTTCTGTGGCGACACGCTTTTCGCGGGCGGCTGTGGCCGGCTTTTCGAGGGCACTCCAGCGCAAATGTTTGATTCCTTGGAAAAATTTTCCGCTTTACCCCCGGATACAAAAGTTTTTTGCGCACACGAGTACACTCTAGCGAACCTTCGCTGGGCATCGGCCGTCGAACCGGCCAACCGCGACCTGCAAACGTGGCACCTGCGGGCCCAGCAATTACGCGCGGATGGTCACCCCACGCTTCCTTCGACCATCGGTCAGGAACGCGCGACCAATCCGTTCTTGCGCACGCAGCAGCCCGACGTCGTTCAGGCCGCCGCAGGCTGGGCCGGACGCCACCAGAATACGCCGGTAGAGGTTTTTGCCTCCCTTCGCGAATGGAAGAACGACTTCAAGTGACCACCTGATGAATCTATCCCGACTCCTTCTGCCGCTCATGCTGGCAGTCCTCGCCGGTTGCGCAGGAACCAAAGCTCCCGATAGCAAGAACCTCACCACCAATTCCCAAGGCCGATACATCGCCCGGGACACTTCCCGCACGATCGACCTGACCAACCCGCCGGCCGACGCCTGGGACCGCATCCGCCGCGGTTTCGCGATCCCCAACCTGAACACCGATCTCTCCAAGCAGTGGACCGACTACTACGCGTCCCACCCGGAAGCGGTGCAGCGCATGGCGGAACGCGCAGGCAAATACCTGTATTTCATCGTCGACGAGATCAACCGCCGCGGCCTGCCGACCGAGCTGGCACTGCTGCCCTTCGTCGAAAGCGCGTACAACCCGACGGCGTTGTCGCGCGCGCAGGCCTCGGGCCTGTGGCAGTTCGTGCCGGCCACGGGCCAGCACTTCAACCTGAAGCAGGATTGGTGGCGCGACGAGCGCCGCGACCCCATCGCCTCGACCAACGCGGCGCTGGACTACCTGGAAAAGCTGTTTGAAATGCAGGGCGACTGGTACCTCGCCCTGGCCTCGTACAACTGGGGCGAAGGCTCGGTGCAGCGCGCCATGGCCAAGAACGAGGCCGCCGGCCAGAACACCGACTACCTGTCGCTGAACATGCCGGACGAGACCCGCAACTACGTGCCCAAGCTGCAGGCCATCAAGAACATCATTGCGGATCCGCAGCGCTACGCCGTGGCCTTGCCGCCCGTGGGCAACACGCCGTATTTCGTGACGGTGCAGAAGAACAGCGACATCGACCTCGAAATCGCCGCCAAGCTGGCCGAAATGCCGCTGGA
Organism: Achromobacter sp. 1012554356; assembly: GCF_059760815.1. Taxonomy (NCBI): domain Bacteria; kingdom Pseudomonadati; phylum Pseudomonadota; class Betaproteobacteria; order Burkholderiales; family Alcaligenaceae; genus Achromobacter; species Achromobacter sp. 1012554356. The sequence goes on from NZ_JCBANC010000025.1 coordinate 36,498, forward strand.
CGAATTCAAGGCCCTGAACCCGTCCTTCAACCGCCCGGTCATCCGCGGCGACCACGGCCCCACCCTGCTGCTGCCGGCCGACCGCGTCGAAATCTTCAACGCCAACCTCACCAATTACAAGGGCGACCTGTCCGCCTGGAAGGTCTACCATTCGCGCCGTGGCGAGTCCTACGCGGCCATCGCCAAGCGCTTTGGCGTGTCCGAGGCCTCGCTGCGCGAGACCAACGACATCAGCCGCCGCCAGAAGTCCGCGAACGGCCAGGCGCTGCTGGTGCCGGGCGACCCCGGCACGGGCGGCGTGCAGATCGCATCGCTGGCCCCGCCGGTGGGCGCGCTGGACGCGGCGCCGCAAGACAGCAAGGCCGCCGCGCCGCGAGGCCGCGCCGCGCAGGCGCCCGCCGCCCGCGTCGCCAGCGCCCGTCCCAACGTGCGCAGCCACAAGGTCCGCCAGGGCGACACCCTGTTCTCGCTGGCCAAGCAATACGGCACCACGGTCGACGCGCTGCGCGCGCTCAACAACATCAAGGGCAGCGCCCTGAAGATCGGCACGCAGCTTCGCGTGCCGGGTACGAACGCACGCGGCTGATAGCCGCCACACTCGACGCGGCACCCCGGCGCGGCGCCCCGCACGGGGGCCGCGCCGTCTTGCCCGCTGGCCCGCCAAATTCCCTAAAATAGGCGGCCTCCAGAAGGGAAAAAATTTCAAGGACACATCTATGGGCTTTCTCGCCGGCAAGCGCATCCTGGTTACCGGGGTGCTTTCCAACCGTTCCATCGCCTACGGCATCGCGCGCGCCTGTCATCAGCAAGGCGCCGAGCTCGCGTTCACGTACGTGGGCGATCGCTTCAAAGACCGCGTGAGCGAATTCGCCGCCGACTTCGGCAGCAACATCGTGCTGCCCTGCGATGTGGCCGAAGACAGCCAGATCGACGGCGCCTTTGCCGAGCTGGCCAAGCACTGGGACGGCCTGGATGGCCTGGTCCACTCCATTGGCTTTGCCCCGCGCGAAGCCATTGCCGGCAACTTCCTGGACGGCCTGTCGCGCGAAGGCTTTCGCATCGCCCACGACATCTCCGCCTACAGCTTTGCCGCCATGGCCAAGGCCGCACTGCCCCTGATGGAAGGCCGCAACGGTTCCGTGCTGACGCTGACGTACCTGGGCGCCGAGCGCGTGGTCCCCAACTACAACACGATGGGCCTGGCCAAGGCGTCGCTTGAAGCCAGCGTGCGCTACCTGGCCACGGCGCTGGGCCCGCGCGGCATCCGCGCCAACGGCATCTCCGCCGGGCCGATCAAGACCCTGGCCGCCAGCGGCATCAAGGACTTCTCGGCCATCCTGAAGTTCGTGGAAAGCCAGGCCCCCCTGCGCCGCAACATCACCATCGAAGACGTCGGCAACGTCGCGGCCTTCATGCTGTCGGACCTGGCTGCCGGCGTGACCGGCGAGATCACCCACGTGGACGGCGGTTTCTCGACCATCGTTCCGGGCATGGAAGAGTAAGACTTCCTCGGGCGGGGCCTGGCGCCCCGCGCTCTCAGTCCTGCCGCACGATCAGCGTGGACACCTGCACGTCCACTGCGGTCATCAGCTTGTGGATCGGGCACTTCTCGGCCACTGCCAGCAATTCGTCGATCTGCGCATCGGACAGCTCGCCGTGCAGCGTCAGCTTGGCGGTCAAACGGTAGATGCCTCGGCGCTCCTCGCTGGCATCGCGCACCACTTCCACCCCCACCGATTCCAGCGGCAGGCCCTTGCGCTGCGCGTAGACCATCAGGGTCATCGCCTTGCAGCCGCCCAGCGCGGTATCGAAGTAATCATGCGGATCCGGCCCCTCGCCTTGCGGCTTCGGCATGTCCAGCGGCAGGTCGTGACCTTCGGCCGTTGCGGTGAATTGCAGGGTCTGGGGCGCATTCTGGCGCACGCGGATGCTCATGGATCGGTTCTCCTGTGTTGGGACTGCCAGGGACAGCCTGGATGATCGGGCTGGGCCTGCTTGGGACGGCCGGCCGGCGACAAGGACGTTTGTAGCACTTGCCGCAGCCCTGCGGGGCCGGATCGTCCGCCTGACGGATAGCTGAACTTCCTGCCGCGGCCGTGGTCCGATATCCCTGACCGAACGTTTTACAGGAGGCCGCATGAGCGCCCGGCAATTACTCGATCAACTGTTGCAGTCCGGACAAGGCCTGCTTTCCGACACCACGAACCGCGTCCAGAACGCCACCGGCGGCAAGGGTTCGTCCCTGCTGTCCGGCTTGGGCGGCGGGGCCCTGGGGGCTGGCGCCCTCGGCCTCTTGATGGGCAGCAAGAAGGCCCGCAAGATCGGCGGCAAGGTCGCCATGTACGGCGGCATGGCCGCGCTGGGCGCATTGGCGTATCGCGCCTACGGCGACTGGCAGCGCAAGCAGGCTGGCGCGCCCACTGCCCCGCCCCAGACGCTGGACCGCTTGCCCGCCCCCGAGGCCGAACAGCACAGCAACGCCGTCCTCACCGCCATGATCGGCGCGGCCAAGGCCGACGGCCACATCGGCCCCGAGGAAAAAGCCCTGCTGGAAACGGAACTGGCCAAGCTGTCGTCCGACGCCCAGGACCGCCGCTGGCTGGAAGCCGAGCTGTCACGCCCGCTGGATCCCAGCGTGATCGCCCAGTCGGCCAAGACGCCCGAAATGGCGGCGGAAATGTACCTGGCCAGCCTGCTCGTCGTGGACGAGGAAAGCTACATGGAACGTGCCTACCTGGACGAGCTGGCGCGTCAGCTCAAGCTCGAACCGGGCTTGAAGGAGCAACTGGAGCAGCACGCCAAGGCTGCTGCCTGATCACAGAAGCCGAAGTTGCGGCCGAACACGCGGCCGCATTTCGTTCAATCCGCGCGCAGACCGATCGCCTCGGTCAGCGCGGTATAGCGGTCGATATCCGCGCCGATCATCTGCTGAAATTCCTGCGGCGAACTGCTGGCGGGCGTAAAGCCCTGCTCGCGCAGCGCCGCCTGCACATCCGGCCGCCGCACGATCTTCGCCACCGCCGCATTCAGCTTGTCGACCACCGCGGGCGGCGTCGCTGCCGGGGTCAAAAGCCCGTGCCACTGATCCAGCGCATAGCCTGACACGCCCTGCTCGGCCACCGTCGGCACCGTGGGCATCAGCGGCGACCGCGCGGGCGACGTCACGGCCAGCGCGCGCAGCTTGCCTGCGGCGATCAGCGGCGCCGCGCTGGAAGCTGTCACCACCCCCACGCCTACCTGCCCTGCCATCACATCGGTCAGCGCCGGGCCACATCCTTTGTACGGCACCTGCTGCATCACCGCGCCCGTCTTGCGCGACAGCATCTCGCCCGCCAGATGCTGAGGCGTGCCGTTGCCGCACGTCGCAAAGGCCAGCGGCCTGTCCGGCACGGCGGCGGCCACCGCGTCATCAAGATTGCGCAGGGGCGACGCCGCCGGCACGACAAACACCGAGGGCACGAAGGCCACATTGATGACCGCCGCGAAATCCCGCTTCGGAGAGAAACCCAGGTTGCGATAGACGCCCGGGTTGATCGCGAACGAACTGTTCACCATCAACAGCGTGTAGCCGTCGGGCGGCGACTCGGCCACGATCCGCGCGCCGATGTTGCCGCTGGCTCCAGGCCGGTTCTCCACCACCACCGGTTGCCCCAGCGACTCCTGCAGACTGGCGCCAATGCGGCGGGCAAGCAGATCGGTGCCGCCACCCGGCGGAAACGTCACCACGATCGTGATGGGATGCGACGGATACGACGCATCGCCCGGCGCCTCGCCCGAGGGCGGATTGCCGCAGGCCGTCAGCGACAGCACAAGAAGCGTAAGAGACTTAGGCAGCAGGCGTTTCATGTTGGGGACCAATGAAAAGTCAGGCGTCCAGGCCGATGTCCAGCACCTTGGCGCTGTGCGTCAGCCAGCCCACGGCGATCTGATCCACCCCGGTAGCGGCCACGGCCGCCGCGGTGTCGGGCGTGATGCGACCCGAGGCTTCCGTGATCGCCCGACCCCGCGCCATGGCGACGGCGCGGCGCAGGTCATCCAGGCTCATGTTGTCCAGCAGCACCACGTCCACGCCAAGCGATAGCGCAACTTCCAACTGCTCCAGCGTGTCGACTTCCAGCTCGATCTTCACCATGTGGCCCACGCCGGCGCGCGCACGCTCGACGGCCGTTGCCACGCTGCCGGCCAGCGCGATGTGGTTGTCCTTGATGAGCACCGCGTCGTCCAGCCCATGGCGGTGATTGCTACCGCCGCCCACGCGCACCGCGTACTTCTGCACCGCGCGCAGGCCGGGCATGGTCTTGCGCGTGCACGTGACCCGCGCGCCAAAGCCGGCGATGACCCGGGCGATCGAGGCCGTGGCCGTCGCCACGCCGCTCAGGTGGCACAGGAAATTGAGCGCCACGCGCTCCGCGCTGAGCATCGCGCGGGCATTGCCGTGAATGCGTGCGATCTCCATCCCCGGCTCCAGATCACTGCCGTCGCGGCGCGACACCGTGAAGGCCAGACCCGGGTCCATCGTGCGGAACGCCAGGCGGGCCAGATCCAATCCCGCCAGCACGCCCTCCTGCCGCGCCACCAGTCGCGTCTCGGCGGTGGCGTCGGCCGGCACGATAGCGTCGGTGGTCAGGTCGCCAGCGCGTCCCAGATCCTCCAGCAAGGCCGCCCGCACGAGCGGCTCCAGCATGACGTCCGGCAGCGGCGGAACGGGAAGGCGATCGGCTGCGAGGGGCTTTGCGGCTTTAATGCTCATTTTGAGTATTTGTAGCGTAAAAAAAGGCGCGCAAGATTTGCGCACCACTTATGCTAAATATGAGTATAAGCCTTGTCAAGCTTCAAACGACGCGCGACACGGGAAGCTTGCTGCCTGCAATGGCCCGCTCCAGCAGCACATCGCGCCGGAACCGGAACAGCTTGGCGGGACGCCCGGCCGTGCCGGTCGCCATGGCGCCGGTCTCTTCGACCAGATCCTGCTGCTCGATGAAGCGGCGGAAATTCTGCTTGTGCAGCCCCCGCCCCGCCAGCGCCTCAACCGCCATCTGCAACTGCAACAGCGTGAATTCGTCGGGCATCAGCTCAAACACCACCGGCCGATACTTGATCTTGGCGCGCAGCCGGGCGATCCCGGTGGCCAGGATGCGGCGATGGTCGTGACGCATTGGCTGCCCCGGCACCACCGCCGTCTCGCCGGTGCGCCGCACCGACTCGGGCACCAACCCGGCTTCGAACAGCAGCTCGTAGCGCTGCAGCACCATGTCCTCGTTCCACGCCGCGCCATCCAGCCCGAAGGTGATGGCCGCGCGCTGCTGGCGGCGCGCGCGGACCGATGCGTCCGCGCTGCTTTCGCACCACGCGGTAAGCCGCGGCACGATCACGTCCTCGACGAGCGCCGGCGTGCCCGCGCGCCGGTCTTCCCACGGAAAGTAGCGATACCAGTCCTGCCAGCCGACTTGCGCCACGCCCGTCTCGCCCGCTTCGCGCGTCAGGCCCAGGTAGCTGACAGAGATGACCCGCCCGCCCGACTCGTCGGAACGGTCGCCGTCCGCAAAGGTATACAACTGCTCGACATACCCCAGCGGATGATGGGTCTGCGCCTCCACCCAATCGCGCAGGCCGGCCTGCAGCGACCGGTGCGACAGCTCGAACGGCCCGGCCGGCAACGCCCGCGCATCGTCCGTCGTCAGCACGCGCGGCTCGCCATTGGTTACCGCGACCAGCACGGCAACGAGTTCAGCATGGACGGAGCGTTCGACGGATTCGGTCAAGGTGGGCGTGGGGTATCGAGGATGGACGTTCGGTGGAAACGGCGGCGCGAAGCTCGAGATTATAAGGATGCAGTGTGGCAAGTTTTGATGCCCGCGTCCTGCAACAGCCCCTTGCAATCGTGACATCCGGATCGCTGTCTGACTTGGGCGGCGGTTCTAAGATGGGTCCATGTCCAGGCGCGGCGCCATCCTGGCCTCGCGCGCAGTCGGAGCAATCGCCATGCTGAAAACCACCCCTGATCCCACCACCGCGTCCAAGGGTGCGGACGAACAAAAGCCCCCGACCGACCCGCGCAAGGGCACCGAGACCCTGCCCATGCCCGACGAAAGCAAAGTCGTGGCAGGCATGCCGCGCCGCGGCCGCGCCATCGCGGAACCCGGCGAACCCGGCGTCATCACGCCCGAGGACGACGTGCTCGATACCTCGTACGACACGCCCAAGACATAAAGCGGCCGTCGTCGCGCGCACACGGATCGCCGGCGTAAAGCCGGCGATTCACATTGCAGCGGGCAACCCCTGGCAACGCGCCGCCAGGATATCCACAAATGCTTCCGTGACAAGGGATGGCGCCGTCTGCGTGGGATAGGCCATGCTGACGCGCACCGGCAGGCGCGGCGTGAAGGGACGGATGGCAAGCTGCCCTGCAAACACCCCCGCGATGTACGGATTGACGATGCCCAGCCCGCTGCCCGCCGCAGCCAGCGCGCAGATCGTCGATGAATAAGTGGTTTCGATTTCGGAAGCGGGCTGGACGCGGTGGTCTTGCATCGCGCCCCGAAGCTGCAAGTACACGTCGTCATCGGCATTCAGCACAAGCAGCCGGCGCGCGTGCAAGTCCATGATGTCCACGGACGCCCGATCGGCCAACGGATGATCCGGCCGCATCACGCACACTGCCGCGCTTTCATGCAGGCTGCGTAGATTGAATTGCATGCCTTCCAGCGGCGCGGTGGTTACCACCAGGTCATACGTGCCATGCAGCAATCCCTCGCGCAGATACTGGCTGCCGACCGTCTGCATGTTGATATGGACGTCCGGATAGCGCTGCGCGAATTCCTCCACCGCGCCGGGCAGCATGCCCAGGCCCAGCGCTGGCGTGCACGCCAGGCGCAGCACCCCGCTGCCGCTGCGCCGCATCGCCGCGACGCGGTCCTCGATGCGCTCCAATCCCACGAAATGCCGCTGGACCGTATCGAAAAGATCCTTCGCTTCCCGAGTCGGCCGCAGGCGCCCACGCTCCATGTCGAACAGGCGCAGACCCGTCGCCTGTTGCGTCTGCGCCAACAGCCGGCTGACCGAGGGTTGAGTGGTACGCAGCATCTGGGCGGCGCCGGTCGTGGTGCCCGCCAGCATGACGGCATGGAAGGCTTCGATCTGGCGGAAATTCAGCGGTCGGCTCATGGCATCACATGGTATGGCAATTCTGCATAGGCTATGTGCAAAAAAGAATTTTTTCAAATAGTCGGCGACTCCTACACTGGCTTGGCCAGGTCGCCGCCAGATGCGCCCGCCACGAATCCACTATTTGGGGAAATCACCATGAATCGACGCCGATGCCTCTTGCAGGCCATGTGCCTGACCTTCGCGGGCGCCGCCTTGCCGCTCGCCGCCCAGGCCCAATCCCACTATCCCGATCGCCCGGTACGCATCATCGTTCCGTTTACCGCGGGCGGCAGTTCCGACATCCAGGGGCGCCTTCTGGCCGAACATCTGGGCAAGCTGTATGGCCAATCCGTCGTCGTCGAAAATCGGCCGGGCGCCGGCGGTCACATCGGCGGCAAATTCGTCGCGGATTCCGGGCCGGACGGCTACACCCTGCTGCTCGGTTCGATCGGCCTGCATGCCACGTACGGCGTGTACAAGTCGCTCAACTACCAGCCCGCCAAGGATCTGAAGCTGATCACCGTCGTGGCCGAGATGCCGCACGTCGTCGTGGCCAACCCCGCGCTGCAGGCCAACACCCTGGCTGAGCTCACCACGCTGGCCAAGGCGCAGCCCGACACGCTGCACTTCGGCTCGGCCGGCGTCGGCTCATCCGTGCACATGGTCGGCGAGCTCTACAAGATGGCCGCGCAGGCGCCGATCGTGCACATCCCGTATCGCGGCAGTTCGGCCGCGACGAACGACCTGCTCGGCGGCCAGATCCAGTTGCTGTTCGAAAACGTGCCAACCACCATCGGCTACATCCAGGCCAACAAGCTGAAGGCACTGGCCATCACCGGCGCCACCCGCTCGCCCGCCCTGCCCGACGTGCCGACCGCGGCGGAAGCCGGCCTGCCCGGCCTGACCGTCACGTCATGGACCACGCTGGCAGCCAGCAAGGACGTGCCCGACGCGCTGATCGAGAAGATCAGCGCCGACCTCAAGCGGATCTACGCCGACCCTGCGTTTCGCAGCGGCCTGGAACGCCTGGGCATGACGCCCGTGGGCAACTCACCCGCTGATGCGCGCGACTTCGTTGAGCGCGAGCGCGCCCGCTGGAACAAGGTCATCGAAACCGAACACATCACTGCTGGTTGAACTCATGAATCGCATGCTTGCCGCGCCCATCGCCTGCCGCCGCCTGGACGACGCGCCGTATCACCACTTCTTCGGCTACTACAACAAGACCGTCTGGCATCGCGACGGCCGCTACCTGCTGGCCAACCGCACCGCCTTTGCCGATGCCGTGCTGACGCCCGACCTAACCGCGCAGGTGGGCTATTTCGACCTGCTAGATAATGACCGCTACCACGCGGCCGGCGAAACCTCCGCGTGGAACTGGCAGATGGGCTGCCAGCTTCAATGGCTGGACGGCGCCGCCAGCCCGCAGATGATCTACAACTGCCGCAGCGCCGACGATAGCGGCTTTTACCCCGGCTTCCGATCCGCCATCCACGACATTGCCACCGGCCAGACACGTGCGCTGCCGCTGCCCATCTACGTCGCCGCCCCCAGCAGCCGCTATGCGCTGTGCGTCGACTACCGCCGCCTCTACATCACCCACCAGACCATCGGCTACAGCGAACACGCCCCCGCCCCCGTCGAACTCGCGCCTGCCAACGACGGCATTCATACGATGGACCTGGAAACCGGCGCGCACCGCCTGCTGGTCAGCTACGCCGACCTGCGCAACTTCCATCCGCGCGACTCGATGGCACGCGCCATCCACTGGGTCAGCCACATCGAGGTCAATCCGTCTTCCACGCGCATCCTGTTCCTGCACCGCTGGACCGAACGCGTCGCGGACGAAACCTGCTTTCTGCATCGGCTCATCACCATGAACGCGGACGGCAGCGACATGCGCCTCTTGGAATGCTCCGACCATCCGCTGCCGCAACTGGCCGATGACTTCGATCCGAACGCCGTGGGCACCTTCGACTACGAGAAGTCCGAATACCAGATCTCGCACCCGCTCTGGCGGGACGACACGTCGATCATCGTCTGGGGCCCCCACGCCGGCAGCATCCACTATCACCTGTATGAAGACGCCCCTGACGGGCACGTACAGGTCGTGGGCGACGGCGTGCTGACCGAAAACGGCCACATGACATTTTCGCCGGTCAACACGCGCTGGCTGCTCAGCGACACCTATCCGGACAGCACGACGCACGAGCGGATCCTGTTCCTCTACGACATGCAGACCGGCCAGCAGCACGCGCTGGGCAGCTTCTATGCCGATCCCAACCTGTCAAAGGAAAACCGCTGCGACCTGCACCCGCGCTGGAGCCGTGACGGCAGACAGGTCTGTATCGACTCCGTGCACGAAGGCGAGCGGCAGATGTATGTGCTGGACGTGTCGCCGATTGTGGAGAGCGACGGGCAGGCCGTTATTTAAACGGCAAATCCGCGACGGCATCGCGCAGTTGTGACGCCCGGTGGTAGTTGAGCGCCGCCACGCATCGCAACCTGCCGATCTCTCGCGAATTGCGCGCGCCCCCGCCGATCAACGACATCGAAAACGCATATCGCGCCGTCCGGTATCGCGCGAACTCCCTTGATCGTCCGCCAATCCAAGGACAAGTATCCGGCCGTGGCGGACAGATGCCTGTTGTACTCGTTGACGGCCGCCTGGATCTCGCAATCCCATGCGTGCCATTTGGCATCCCCCACGGCCCGGGTCAGCCCGTCCTGCCATTCGCTCAAGCTCGTCTTCGCCGGTCCCGCCATCTCCCCTCCTTGCATGCGTATGCAAGTCAAAGAGTGTCGGTCTGTGGCGCAGGAATAAATATAGTCCGCGTCCGAAAGCGGGCAGCGGCCATTGCGTGCTGCATTTTGCGTACTGCGTTGCGTGCTGCATTTTGCGCGGACAAACAAAAAGCCCCTGAATTCTTACGAATTCAGGGGCTTGCATTCTTGGCGGACAGAGGGGGATTCGAACCCCCGATACGCTTTTGACGTATACACGCTTTCCAGGCGTGCGCCTTCAACCGCTCGGCCACCTGTCCTACTGCATTCCAGGGGCCATTCGATATTGCCGAAAGGCGCTGCTGAAAATGCGAATCCGCGATTCTAGCAGAATTCGCGACAGCACAGCAAGCGGGCAAACAAAAAGGGACGCACTACGCGCGTCCCTTCCCCTGCCGGAGCCATTACTTCGACGCTGGCGGGTCCTGCTCCCGGTAGGAGCTGATCGTGCCGTCCGGTTCGGTTTCTTCGAGCCGGACGCGAAATCCCCACAGGCGGGCCAGGTGCTTCATGACCTGTTCGGCATCCTCGCCTGCCAGCGGCCTGCCGCGGCTCTTCAGGTGGCGCAGCACCAGCGAGCGGTCGGTGTCGCGGTTGAAGCGGACGACCTGGATGTCGGGCACCAGGTTGTCGCGGTTGTGCTGCGCGGCGAGCAGGCGCCGGATGTCGCGGTAGCCCTCGTCGTCGTGGATCGCGGCCACTTCCAGCTTGGGGTTGGCCTGGTGGTCCGAGATCGCGAAGAAGCGGAACTCGCGGATCAGGCGCGGGGACAAATACTGCGAGATGTAGGACTCGTCCTTGAAGTTGCGCATGGCGAAGTCCAGCGTCTTCAGCCAGTCGCCACCCGCAATGTCGGGGAACCAGCGGCGGTCTTCCGGCGTGGGCGACTCGCAAATGCGGCGGATGTCCGACATCATCGCAAAGCCCAGCGCGTACGGGTTGATGCCGCCATAGCCGCGCTCGTCAAAGCCGCGCTGGCTGACGACGTTGGTGTGGCTTTGCAGGAATTCCATCATGAAGCCGTCGTTCACCAGGCCCTTTTCATGCAGGCGGTTCAGGATGGTGTAGTGCCAGAACGTGGCCCAGCCTTCGTTCATGACCTTGGTCTGGGTCTGCGGATAAAAATACTGCGCGACCTTGCGGACGATGCGCACCAGCTCCTTTTGCCAGGGGGCCAGCTTGGGCGAGTACTTCTCGATGAAGTACAGCAAGTTTTCCTCGGGCTCGGGCGGAAACACCGACGCCGCGATGCGCGTGTCCTTGTCCGCGTCGATGCGCGGCAGCGTGCGCCACAGGTCGTTGTATTGCAGGCGCGCGTGTTCCTCGCGCTCGGCCTGTCGGGCGGCCTCTTCCTTGAAAGAGGCTGGCGTCGGGCGCTTGTAGCGGTCCACACCGTGATGCGACAGCGCATGGCACGAGTCCAGCAGCGACTCCACGGCGTCGATGCCGTACCGGTCTTCGCACGCCATCACGTACTTGCGCGCGAACACCAGGTAATCCAGCACGCCGTCGGCGTCCGTCCACTGCCGGAAGAGGTAGTTGCCCTTGAAGAAGGAATTGTGTCCGTAGCACGCGTGCGCGATCACCAGCGCCTGCATCGGCATGGAATTCTCTTCCATGAGGTAAGAAATGCACGGGTTGGAATTGATGACGATTTCGTACGCCAGCCCCTGCATGCCGCGGCGGTAGAACTGTTCGTTGCGGATGAATTCCTTGCCGTACGACCAGTGCGGATAGCCAATCGGCAAGCCCGCCGACGCGTACGCGTCCAGCATCTGCTCCGAGGTGATGACCTCGATCTGGTTGGGATACGTGTCCAGGCCATATTCGCGCGCGATCTGCGAGATCGCATCGTCATAGGTCTGGATCAGTTCGAACGTCCATTCGGAACCCTGCGAGATCGGCCGGACGCCGCCGTCCGATCCCGGCTCCACGAGCGCACCCATGTTGGCGTTCATGCGGTCTCCTTCTTGAACAGGTCGTGGAACACGGGGAAGATCTCCCCGCGGTCGCAGATGCGCCGCATGACGAAGTGCGGTTCCAGTTTCTGTTCATACTCGGCCCACAGACTGCTCTTGCGGGCCTCCTGCGAGTCGGGGATTTCGATGTAGGCAAAGTAGCGCGACGAAGGCAGCAGATGTTCGGCCAGGAAGCGCGCGCTCTTGCCCGCATCGGCGCCAAACGAGTCGCCGTCGCTGGCCTGCGCCGCGTAGACGTTCCACGCGGACGGCGGATAGCGCTTTTCCAGGATCTCGCGCATCAGCTCCAGCGCAGACAGCACGATCGTGCCGCCGCTTTTGGGGTCGTAGAAGAAGGTGTGTTCGTCCACTTCCTCGGCGTTGTCGGTGTGGCGGATGAACACCAGATCGACATGCTCGTACTTGCGCGACAGGAAGAGGTAAAGCAGCGTGAAGAAGCGCTTGGCGAGATCCTTCTTGCCCTCGTCCATGGAGCCCGACACATCCATCAGGCAGAACATGACAGCGCGCGCCATGGGGATGGCGACCGACACGCGGTTGCGATAGCGCAGGTCCAGGTCGTCCAGGAAGGGCACGCGAGCCAGACGCTCACGGCAATCCTCGACCTCCTGTTCCAGCTCGCGGATTCGCGCTTCTGCCGCGCCGGCAGCCTTCGCCTCTTTCAGCGCGTCCTCGGCATCTTGCAGGTCGGCGCGCGCCTTCACGCCCAACGACACGCGCCGCGCCAGCGACGACTTCAGCGTGCGGCTGATGCTCAGCGTGCTGGGCGAGCCGGTGGTGGTGTAGCCGGCGCGTTGCCATTTCTTCTGGCTGACTTCGCCGAGCTGGTTGCGCGCCAGGTGCGGCAGTTCCAGATCCTCGAAAAAGAGATTCAGGAATTCGGCGCGCGAGAGGCTGAAGGTGAACTGGTCCACCGATTCGCCTTCTCCCGGTTCGGAGCCACCCTCGCCCTGCCCGCCTTGCGGCCGGTCGAAGGTGTCGCCCTTGGCGAATTCGCGGTTGCCCGGATGCACCATTTCGCGGTCGCCGCCCGCGCCGTGCCGGAACGTCGGCTCGGAAATATCGCGGGCGGGCAGGTTGATCTCGCCGCCTTGATCCATGTCCTGGATCGAGCGGTCACGGATCATCCCGTGTACCGCCTTGCGGATCTGATCCTTGTAACGCCGCAGAAAGCGCTCCCGGTTAACGGCGCTCTTGTTGCGCCCGTTAAGACGGCGATCGATCAGTGAATTCATGATTCACCTCGCTCAGGAAGACTTCCTCACACGGAGATACCACTCGCACAGCAGCCTGACCTGCTTTTCCGTGTAGCCCTTCTCCACCATCCGGTCGACGAAGCTCTGGTGTTTCGACTTGTCCTCGGCCGAGGCCTTGGCGTTGAACGAAATCACCGGCAGCAGGTCTTCCGTGTTCGAGAACATCTTCTTCTCGATCACTTCGCGCAGCTTTTCATAGCTGGTCCAGTTCGGATTGCGGCCGCTGTTGTTGGCGCGCGCCCGCAGCACGAAGTTCACGATCTCGTTGCGGAAGTCCTTCGGATTGGCGATGCCAGCCGGCTTCTCGATCTTTTCCAGTTCATCGTTAAGCGCGCTGCGGTCGAAGCTTTCGCCGGTTTCAGGGTCGCGGAACTCCTCGTCCTGGATCCAGCAGTCGGCAAACGTCACGTAGCGGTCGAAGATGTTCTGGCCGTATTCGGAGTAGGACTCGAGATAAGCGGTCTGGATCTCCTTGCCGATGAACTCCGCGTAACGCGGCGCGAGGAAGCCCTTGATGAACTCCAGATAGCGCCGGCGGATCTCGTCGGGATAGTCTTCGCGGCCGATGCGCTGCTCCAGCACGTACATCAGGTGCACCGGATTCGCAGCCACTTCGGTCTGGTCGTAGTTGAAGACGCTGGACAGGATCTTGTACGCAAACCGCGTCGACACCCCGGTCATGCCTTCATCGGTGCCCGCGTAGTCCTTGTACTCCTGCAGCGCCTTCGCCTTGGGATCGACGTCCTTCAGGCTTTCGCCATCGTAGACCCGCAGCTTGGAATAGATGCTGGAATTCTCGGGTTCCTTCAGGCGCGTCAACACCGAGAACTGCGCCATCATGTCCAGCGTTCCGGGCGCGCATGGCGCTTCGGACAGCGAGCTGTGATGCAGCAGCTTCTCGTAGATGCGGACTTCTTCGGACACCTGCAGGCAGTAAGGCACCTTGACGATATAGATACGGTCAAGGAACGCTTCGTTGTGCTTGTTGTTGCGGAAGGTCTGCCATTCCGATTCGTTCGAGTGGGCCAGGATCGTGCCGTTGAACGGGATGGCCGAGAAGCCTTCCGTGCCCTTGAAGTTGCCTTCCTGGGTGGCCGTCAACAGCGGATGCAGCATCTTGATCGGCGCCTTGAACATTTCCACGAACTCGAGCAGCCCCTGGTTCGCCAGGCACAGACCACCGGAATAGCTGTACGCGTCCGGGTCATCCTGTGAATGGCGGTCGAGCTTGCGGATGTCGACCTTACCCACCAGCGACGAAATGTCCTGGTTGTTTTCGTCGCCCGGTTCGGTCTTGGCGATGGCGATCTGGCGCAGCACCGACGGATTCAGGCGCACGACACGGAACTTCGAGATGTCGCCATCGAATTCCTTCAAGCGCTTGACTGCCCACGGCGACATGATGCCGGTCAGGTAGCGCTTCGGGATGCCGTATTCCTTTTCGAGCATGTCGCCGAATCGTTCGGGATGAAACAGCCCGAGCGGCGATTCGTTTACCGGCGATCCCTTCAACGCGTAGATGGGAAAACTTTCCATCAGCGCCTTGAGCCGTTCGGCGATGGACGACTTGCCGCCGCCCACCGGTCCCAGCAGATAGAGAATTTGCTTGCGCTCTTCCAGTCCCTGGGCGGCGTGCTTGAAGAACGCGACGATCTGGCCGATCACGTCCTCCATGCCGTAGAACTCCTGGAACGCGGGATAGCGCCGGATGGTTCGGTTGGAAAACAAACGGGAAAGACGTGGGTCGTTGCGCGTGTCCACGATTTCAGGGTCGCCGATCGCGGCCAGCATGCGCTCAGCGGGGCTGGCGTAGGCCATGGGATCACGCTTGGCGAGGCTCAGATACTCCTCGAGCGAGAGCTCTGATTCCTGCTCTCTTGCATACTGCGACTTGAAGCCTTCGACGATGTTTTGCACGGAAACCTCCTACATACAACACGCGAAAAATTCAATACGTCCCTACATGCCCATTGTGCCTCAGCGTTTGCGCATTACTAAACAACTTCGCGGCTTGCGCTTCTGGCACGTCGTTATGTTGCTTTCGCCACACATCAACCATAAGCAGTATCGGACCCTTTCTGATTAGGCTGCCCCCCAGGAATACTAGTTCCGTCAGGGATTGCAACCAACGTGAGCAAGTTCGCTCGTCGTTTCGAGCATAGACCCGCATATTGCGTGCCTGACGCAACCGCACATGAAATGGTCGGCAACGAAACGACGGAATGAGCGATATCCAATGGATTCTTATGGGCCCGGGATAAACCCGGAGCGTTCGCCATGCGATCGCAGCGAACGGGCTGAACGGCGCTAGGCGGCTTCGTTCAGTGGCGTACCGGTCGGTGTTGAACTGCGCCGATTCGCGGCACGGGAATCCGTGGTGACGAGGGCGCGCGGCGGCTGTGCGGGTGGTCCGTGAGCGCGTAGCGCCAAGTCATGCGCTTATGCTAAGCCCGTGACTCTTTTGTGGCAATTCATTTTGCGCGAATCTCCAACCGCGTAATCACGCGAAACGCCTTCGTGCACGAAGCCGCGCACGTCCATCGCGCATGCCGATCCGCCCGCATAGACAGCGTGCGTCGAGAAGACGCAAGCTGCGCGCGGCTTTCAAAGGATTGGCAGCCGCACGCGCGGAGTGCTAACAGCACATTCGTTACGACAGCGCAGGTAGCGCCACGCTTTCCATCAACTGGCGCCACGTGCCGGCCACGCGCGCGCGCACGCACAGATCGGGGCCCACGCGCGCAGTATCGGTAAATTCGTAGCGCCGCGCCGCGTCCAGATGCTCGAGCATCGGCAAGCGCACCATGCCCGCCGCGTCGCCAAGCAGCACCGGCGCCAGATACAACAGCAGTTCATCGACGCAGCCGGCGGACACGAGCGCGCCGCTCAGCCCCGCGCCCGCTTCGACGTGCACCTCGTTGAACTGCTGCTCGGCCATCCAGCGCATCATCGCGGGCAGATCGACGCGGCCGGACTCCGTGCCCGGCAAGCACACCACGCGGGCATTTAGGTCCGCCAGGCGTGCCGCCTTCGCGGCATCTTCGCGTGCGGTGAACACGATGACTTCCGCACCATCGAAAAGCCGCGCGGTCTCGGGGATCTCGAAACGGCCATCCACGACGGCCTTGCGCGGCTGGCGCGGCGTATCGACGTCGCGCACGTTCAGCTGCGGATCGTCCTTGAGCACGGTGCCCATGCCGGTCAGAACGACGCAGCTGCGCGCCCGCCAGCGGTGTCCGTCGGCCCGCGCTTCCGGTCCGGTGATCCATTGCGACATGCCGTTATGCAGCGCACTGCGGCCGTCGAGCGACGCCGCCATCTTCATCCACACCCACGGCAGACCGCGGCTCATGCGCGAGATGAATCCGGCGTTCACCGCCAGCGCCTCTTCGCGGCAGACGCCGGTCGTCACCGCGATGCCCGCTTCGCGCAGCCGCGCCAGCCCCTGGCCGTTGACGAGCGGATTCGGATCACCCATGGCCACCACCACGCGCGCCGGCCGCGCCGCCAGCACCGCGTCCACGCACGGCGGCGTGCGGCCGAAGTGGCTGCAGGGCTCCAGCGTGACGTACAGCGTCGAGCCGGCGACCGACTCGCCGCGCGACTGCGCGTCGCGCAGCGCGCAGATCTCGGCGTGCGGACCGCCCGGCGGCTGGGTCGCGCCTTCGCCCAGCACGCGGCCGTCACGCACGATCACGCAGCCTACCCGGGGGTTGGGTGCGGTGGTGAACATGACGGTGTTCGCCAGCGACAGCGCGCGTCGCATCCAGAAGAGATCGTCAGAATCGGGGGAAATGTCCATGCCGAGGATTGTATGTCCGCCGCGCACCGTTCTGCCGCCCCGTGCGGGAGCAGGCCCGGCGCTGCCCGGAGATGTCCGTTTTGGGCCGCCCGACGTCTTGGAAGGCGCTCGCGCGCAGACCGGAACGGGAGTAAAAATGGCGTCACCCCCTCGAATTCACGGCCAGGAGCCCCGGAAATGAAACAGGCACTTATCGTCATCGACGTCCAAGAATCCTTCCGCCAACGTCCGTTTTGGGACGAATCGGAGTACCCGGCGTTCCTTTCGCAGATCCAGCCGCTGATCGATGCCGCCGCCGCGCAGGATATCCCCGTCCTGCAGGTATTCCACACCAGCCCCTCCGACGACCCCGCCAATCCATTTTCGGTCGCCTCCGGCCACGTCAAGACGCTCAAGGAATTGCGGATTTCGCCCACGGCGGTGTTCCACAAGACGGTGCATTCCTCGCTGTACGCCAAGGACGAGAACGGCGCCTCGCTGCACGATTGGCTGCTCAAGCATGGCGTGGAAGGCATCATCGTGGCCGGCATCCGTACGGAACAATGCTGCGAAACCACGTCACGCCACGCCAGCGACGCCGGCTTCAAGGTGGTGTTTCCCACTGACGCGACGCTGACCTTCGCCATGCAAAGCCCGTCCGGCAGGACCTACACGCCCGCCGAGATCCGCGACCGGACCGAGCTGGTCCTGCAGGGCCGCTTTGCCCGCATCGTGCGCGCGGCCGACGCGCTGGCGGCGTAGGGTCCGGCGGGAGGCGCAGATGATCCCGGTGTATTTCGTGGTGCCGCGGGGCATTGTGCTGCTGGACCTCGCGGGTCCGGCGGAAGCCTTCCGCGTGGCCAACAAGCTGTGCCCGGACACGTTCGCGCAGCATTTCTGCGGACCTTCCCGCGACGTCGAAAGCGGCATCCCCGGCCTGCACCTGACGCATGTGCAACCGCTGCCGGCTGCCGTGCCCCGCAATGCCCTGGTCATCATCTCGGGCGTGGTGGGCAAGCACACGCGCCTAGACGACGACGATGCCCGCGCCATCGTCGACTGGCTGGCCATCCGGCACCCGGCTGACGGCTTCACCTTGATGACGGTCTGCGCGGGCGCGCTGTTCGCGGCGGCGGCCGGGTTGACGCGGCAGCGCGAATGCACGACGCATCACACCTGTTTGGAACAGCTAGCGGCCCTGGATCCCACCGCCCGCGTGCTGGACAACCGCATTTTCGTCGAGGATGGCAATCTGGTCAGCAGCGCGGGCATCACGGCCGGGATCGATCTGGCGCTGCACATGGTGTCGCGCCATTGCGGCCCCCGCGCGGCCAGCGAGGCGGCGCGCGACATGGTCGTTTACCAACGCCGCGCCGGCTCGGATTCGGCGTTGTCGCCCTGGCTGGACCATCGCAGCCACATGCACCCGGGCGTGCACCGGGTCCAGGACGCCGTCATCAGCGATCCGGCCGCGCCCTGGTCGGCCCAGTCGCTGGCGGATCAGGCGCACACCAGCGCCCGGCACCTGACGCGCCTCTTTCGTGAACACGCAGGCTGCACGCCGATGGACTATCTGTACCAAATTCGTGTGGCGCTGGCGCGCGACCTGCTGCGCGACACCCGGCTGGACCTGGAACGCGTGGCGGAAAAGTCCGGGTTCGGGTCGGCGCAACACATGCGCCGCGTATGGCGCAAGTTCCAGCCCCTGACGCCAAGTCTGATGCGGCGCTAGTCCTTGCGCAACTTGCCCGGCAGCAGCGGCCCCTGCATTTCGCGGATGGCCTCGACGAATTCGCCGATGTCCTCGAAGCTCTTGTACACCGAGGCAAAGCGCACGTAGGCCACCTTGTCGAGCTTGCGCAGTTCGGTCATGACGAGTTCGCCGATGTGTTCGGAGGGCACTTCGCGCTGGCCGCTGGCAAGCAGTTGCTCCTCGATGCGCGCCACGGCCGCGTCCA
Source organism: Achromobacter sp. 1012554356 (assembly GCF_059760815.1). Taxonomy (NCBI): domain Bacteria; kingdom Pseudomonadati; phylum Pseudomonadota; class Betaproteobacteria; order Burkholderiales; family Alcaligenaceae; genus Achromobacter; species Achromobacter sp. 1012554356. Next base: position 55,402 of record NZ_JCBANC010000025.1, read on the forward strand.
CGTCTTCCGTGCTGACGGGGCGCTTGCGCAGGGCCAGGCTGAGGCTGGCGCGCAATTTGACCGGATCATATTCGCTGCGGCTACCATTGCGCTTGACGATCGAAGGCATGGCGAGCTCCACCCGTTCATAGGTGGTGAACCGCTTGTCACAGGAGAGGCAGCGGCGGCGACGGCGAATGGCGTCGCCCTCTTCGGAGACCCGGCTGTCGACGACCTGCGTTTCGGCATTGCCGCAAAATGGACACCGCATGTGTGATCCCTAAAGGCGCTGAAGGCAATAATTGAGCATATTGTAACGATGGCTTGATGCAAAGCATCATTAGGGACGAATCCGGCGCCGGCGCCGGATCGCCCCATCGTGCGGCAGGATGCCCCCTGCCCGCCCACAAAGACCAAGGGACGGCGCCTTGCGGCGACGTCCCTTGGTCTGATGCTGCCCGGTAGCGGCAAGGCCGCGCCCGGACACCTGCTTTACTTCTTGCCGTACACCGGCAGGCGCGAGGTCAGTTCATTGACCTTGGCGCGCACGGCGGCGATGTTCGCTTCGTCGCGCGGGTTGTCCAGCACGTCGGCGATCAGGTTGGCGGTCAGCTCGGCGTCGGCTTCAGTGAAGCCGCGGGTGGTCATGGCTGGCGTACCCAGGCGAATGCCGCTGGTCACGAAGGGCTTTTCCGGGTCGTTCGGGATGGCGTTCTTGTTGACCGTGATGTGGGCCTGGCCCAGCACCGCTTCGGCTTCCTTGCCCGTGATGCCCTTGGAACGCAGGTCCACCAGCATGACGTGGCTTTCGGTGCGGCCCGAGACGATGCGCAGGCCACGCTTGACCAGCGTGTCGGCCAGGACCTTGGCATTCTTGACCACTTGCTGCGCGTAGTCCTTGAACCCGGGTTCCAGCGCTTCCTTGAAGGCCACGGCCTTGCCAGCGATGACGTGCATCAGCGGACCGCCCTGAATGCCGGGGAAGATCGCCGAATTGATGATCTTCTCGTGCTCGGCCTTCATCATGATGACGCCGCCGCGCGGGCCGCGCAGCGACTTGTGCGTAGTCGAGGTGACGAAGTCGGCGTGCGGAACCGGGTTGGGGTAGGCGCCGCCGGCAACCAGACCCGCGTAGTGGGCGATGTCGACCATGAACAGCGCGCCGTTTTCACGGGCGATGCGGGCCATGCGTTCGAAGTCGATATGCAGGGCGTAGGCCGAAGCGCCAGCCACGATCAGCTTGGGCTTGTGCTCCTTGGCCAGCTGCTCGACCTGCTCGTAGTTCAGGACCTCGTTTTCGTCCAGGCCGTACGAGATGAAGTTGTACAGTTTGCCCGAGGCGTTGACCGACGCGCCGTGCGTCAGGTGGCCGCCTTCGGCCAGGCTCATACCCAGCACGGTGTCGCCCGGCTTGAGCACAGCCATGTACACGCCCTGGTTCGCCTGCGAGCCGGAATTGGGCTGCACGTTGGCGGCTTCGGCGCCGAAGATCTGCTTCAGGCGGTCGATGGCCAGTTGCTCGACCACGTCCACATACTCGCAACCACCGTAGTAGCGCTTGCCCGGGTAGCCTTCGGCGTACTTGTTCGTGAGCTGCGTGCCTTGCGCTTCCATGACGGCCGGGCTGGCGTAGTTCTCCGAAGCAATCAGCTCGATGTGCTGCTCTTGGCGCTGGTCTTCCTTCTGGATGGCGGCCCAAACGTCCGGGTCAGCCTTGGACAAGGTGAGGTTGCGGTCAAACATGACGGGGGTTTCCTGAGGCGGTAAAGGGGAAGAAAACGAGAGAAGAAAACAAGAGAAGAAATCGGCCGACGAGAAAACGGCGGCGGGTGGGTAAACCCGCAGAATGCTGAGTAGTTTACCCCGTCACGCGGGATCATTTGCGCTCAAAACGGATAGAACCGGGCCAAATTCCGGCGCACGGGCGCGAAAACCACGGCATCGCCTCGGGCCCGGAAACGCCCCTCATGACGACTTGAGAAAGATTCATGTAACGGCGATGGGCAATAAAAAGGGCCGCCCTTGGCGGCCCTGCGTACATGGCGGCGCAATCAGGCCGACGTGGCCCCGATTTGCTTGGGCGCCAATTCCGGATTGAGCGTATAGGTGCCGGTCAGCGACGCCTGCGCCAGCACGTGCTTCTGAATGGCCCGCAGCGCGTCTTCGCCGTTGAACGAACCTTGCAGGTTCAGGCTGGGCACATCCAGCGCGTACAGCGTGAAGATGTAGCGATGGACCAGGGCATCGTTCCAGGGCGGGCACGGGCCGTCGTAGCCGAAATACTCGCCGCTCATGTCGTGGTCATTGGCGAACCACGACGAATAGGAATTGATGCCTTGCCGAGCGTCCATGGGCGCCAGCGGGCCGCCCTTGCCGCGTGGCGTGATGCCGTTGGAAAACGCGCCTTCGTCGATCTCGCGCAGGTCGGCCGGCAGATCGACCAGCACCCAATGGAAGAAATCCACGCGAGCCAGGTCGGCGGGCACTTCGCGGCCTTCCTGGTTGACGTCGTCAGGACGCGAGGGCACATCGGGATCATGGCAGATCAGTGCAAACGACTGCGTGCCCGCCGGGACGTCGTCCCAGGAAAACTGCGGGTTGAAGTTATCTGCCAGCGCGACGTGCGATTGCGCATCGATCTTGCCGAAAGCGTAGCGTTCGGGAATCGACTCGTGATCGGAAAAAGACAAACTCGAAAGTTCCATGTCGTGCTCCTTTAAATGCCGCAGAGGCGCCAAGCGCCCGTGTGATCCCTGAGCGTATCAAAACTTCGCAGTTACGGCTTCAAGTTAACACGTGCAAACTTGCGCTTGCCCACCTGAACGACGTAAGTCCCAGCCGGCAATTGCAACGATTTGTCTTCCACACGATCACCGTTGACGCGCACGCCGCCCTGCTCGACATTGCGCTGCGCTTCCGAGCCGGAGGCGACCAGTCCGGCCTCGCGCAGCAGCTTCAGGATGCCCACCGGCGCGCCGCCGATGTTGACTTCAGGCATGTCTTCAGGAATGGCGCCATCGCGGAAACGCGCCTCAAATGACGCCAGCGCATCGTCTGCCGCCTTGGCGGAATGGAAGCGCGCGATGATTTCCTGGGCCAGCATGACCTTCGCGTCGCGCGGGTTGCGGCCGCCGTCGATCTCCTGCTTGAGCGCCGCGATATCCTCCAGCGAGCGGAAGGACAGCAGCTCGAAGTAGCGCCACATCAGCGTATCGGAGATCGACATGAGCTTGCCGAACATGGAATCGGGCGACTCCGAAATGCCGATGTAGTTGCCCTTGGACTTGGACATCTTCTCTACGCCGTCCGTCCCGACCAGCAGCGGCATCGTCAGGATGCACTGCGGCTCCTGTCCATACTCTTTTTGCAGTTCGCGCCCGACCAGCAGGTTGAACTTCTGATCGGTGCCCCCCAGCTCCAGATCGGACTTCAGCGCGACCGAGTCGTAACCCTGCATCAGCGGATACAGGAATTCATGCACCGAGATCGGGATGCCGCCCTTGAAGCGCTTGGTGAAGTCTTCGCGTTCCATCATGCGGGCCACCGTATAGCGCGATGCCAACTGGATCATGCCGCGCGCGCCCAAGGGATCGCACCACTCGGAGTTGTAGCGGATCTCGGTGCGGGCCGGATCCAGCACCAGGCTGGCCTGGGCGTAATAGGTCTTGGCGTTGGCCTCGATCTGCTCGCGCGTGAGCGGCGGGCGCGTGCTGTTGCGGCCGCTGGGATCGCCGATGGTGGAGGTGAAGTCGCCAATCAGGAAGATGACGTTGTGTCCCAGGTCCTGGAGCTGGCGCATCTTGTTCAGCACCACCGTGTGGCCCAGGTGAATGTCCGGCGCGGTCGGATCCAGGCCGAGCTTGATGCGCAGCGGCACGCCGGTGGCGCGGCTCTTGGCCAGCTTGCGGGCGAATTCGGCTTCGACCAGCAGTTCATCGCAGCCGCGCTTGGCTATACGCAGATCCGCTTCGACTTCGGGAGTAATGGGGGCTTCGGTGGGTGACATGACAGGGGGGCCAATGCGGCTTCAGCCGACAAAAAGGTGTAAAAAGTGACGAAAACTATCGTAAATTCTAGCCGAATCGGCTAGGATACCGGCCTAATCATACGCAACTGCCATATGTACGCAGGTGCGTTCGCTCTACCATCCCTTGTTCACAAGATGCGCCCTCGCGCCAGCCCTTGCCCCGGAAACGTGGCGCGCGAGGGCCGTACGTGTACCGCACCCTGCGAGTTCAAGCCACCTGAGAGGGTATTTTCACGATGAATCGTGGCCTCCACGAACTGGCGAGTGGCATCAAGCGCAAAGTCGCTGCCGTATTTGCGCCCGTTGAGCCCAAGCCGCATCGCTCGGGACTTCTCCGCCGCACGCTTCTCGTCACCGCAATTGGTCTGTTCGCAGGCGCCGCCGCTCTCGGCATGGTGCAGCAACCCGACCGCACCGAACTCCCCCCCTCGCGCGTCATCCAGAGCATTTTGCCGCTGACCGCCGAGCAAGTCGAAGTCAGCACGCCCAGCGCCGCCCCCTACATCAGCGAAACCCGGATCCGTCCGGGCGACACGTTGTCGGCAGTGCTGCAGCGCCTGGAACTCGACGCGCCCAACCTGCAATCCTTCCTGACGCACGACGCCAGCGCCCGCAGCATCTACAAGCTGTATCCCGGCCGCTCGGTGCAAGCCGCCACGGACGAACAGGGCAACCTGGTCTGGCTGCGCTACATCCACACGCCCGGCAATGAAACCGACGGGCAGGTCGTGACGCGCATGCTGCACGTGGCCCCGACCGGCGACAGCTACAAGGCCGAGGAAGTCACCGAAAGCACCGAGCGCCAGACCCGCGTTGCCGTCGGCACCATCAAGTCCTCGCTCTTCGGCGCCACGGACTCCGCTGGCATCCCGGACTCGGTCACCATGCAGATGGCCGACATCCTCAGCGCCAAGATCGACTTCCTGCGCGACCTGCGCCAGGGCGATCAATTCCGCGTGGTCTACGAAGTGCGTTCGCACGACGGCCGCTACGCCGGCGCTGGCCGCGTGCTGGCCCTGGAGTTCATCAACGGCGGCAAGACCTACAACGCCGTCTGGTTCAGCCCCGACGAAAAGTCCGGCTCCTACTACGACTTCGACGGCACCAGCCTGCGCGGCGCGTTCCTGCGCACCGCCCTGAAGTTCAGCCGCATCAGCTCGACCTTCGGCATGCGCATGCACCCCATCCACAAGACCTGGACGGGCCACAAGGGCGTCGACTACGCCGCACCGTCGGGCACGCCGATCCACTCCACCGCGGACGGCACGGTCGAATTCTCGGGCTGGCAGAATGGCTACGGCAACGTCGTCATCGTCAAGCACCACGGCAAGTATTCGACGCTGTACGCGCACCAGAGCCGCATCGCCGAAGGCGTCACCAAGGGCTCCAAGGTGTCGCAAGGCCAACTGCTGGGCTATGTCGGTTCCACCGGCTGGGCCACCGGTCCGCACCTGCACTACGAGTTCCGCGTCGACAACCAGCCCATCGACCCGCTGTCGGTGGACCTGCCCGTGGCCCGCGCCCTCGAACCCGCGGAAGTCCGCGCGTTCAACCAGGCGGTCGACCCCTACAAGCAGCAGATCCAGTTGCTGACGCAGTTCCAGCAGACGCTGCCCGACGCGCTGACCAACGTGGCCAGCCGATAAGGCGGGTCGACAAACAGGCCCGCGCGCAGCGGGTGCGGCGGCGGGGCGACAAGCCCCAGCCGCCTTTTTTATTGGAGGCACCCGTGAATGCCACCCCGCCCTTGCAGCATGACCGCCGCACGCTCTACATCGGGCTGATGTCGGGCACCAGCGTCGACGGCGTCGACGGCGTGCTGACCCGCCTTGAAGACGGCCACACGCCGCAGGTGCTGGCCAATGCCAGCCTGCCCATGCCAGAAAATCTGCGGCGCGAGCTGCTGGCGCTGAATGCCTCGGGCGGCGACGAGCTTGCCCGCGCCGCGCTGGCGGCCAATGCGCTGGCGCGCGTGTATGCCCAGGCTGTGTCGAAGCTGCTTGCGGATACCGGCGTGGCTGCGGACGACGTCTGCGCCATCGGCGCGCACGGCCAGACCGTGCGGCACCGCCCCGACCTTGGCTACACACTGCAGCTCAATGCGCCTGCCTTGCTGGCGGAACTGACCGGCATTGCGGTGGTGGCGGATTTCCGCACGCGCGACGTCGCCGCTGGCGGCCAGGGCGCGCCACTGGTGCCGCCCTTTCACGCCGCCGTCTTCGGCGACAGCCACGGCCGCGCGGTGCTGAACCTGGGAGGCATTGCCAATGTGACCTTGCTCGTGCCCGGCCAGCCGGCGCGCGGCTTTGACACGGGTCCGGCCAACGTGCTGCTGGACGGCTGGTGCCAGCGCCATCTGGGCCGGCCTTATGACGCAGGCGGCCGCTGGGCCGCCTCGGGACAGGTGCTGGCGCCCCTGCTCGAACAACTGATCGGCAGCGAACCGTGGTTCGGCCTGCCGCCACCCAAATCCACGGGCCGCGACCTTTTCAACATGCAATGGCTGGACGCCCGGCTGGCGGAGTTCGACGGCCCCGCGCCCGCTCCCCAGGACGTTCAGGCCACGCTGCAGCGCTTGACCGCCAGGACCATCGCCGACGCCATCGACCGGGCCGCCGCAGGCACGCGGGAGGTCTTTGTGTGCGGCGGCGGGGCTTACAACACCGGCCTGATGCAGGAACTGGCGTATTGTCTGCAGCGTCCCGTTCGTTCGACCGATGACCTTGGAGTGCCAGCACAGCAGGTGGAAGCCTTGGCGTTTGCCTGGCTGGCGCATGCGTTCATGATGGGCAAGCCTGCCGGGCTGCCCAGTGTGACTGGCGCACGGGGACCGAGAATTCTGGGGGCGTTGTATCCCGCTTGATGCGGGTGATCGCAATGATCGGCACGAAATCAGCGCACCAATGCAAAAAGCCCTTCGGCAAACCGAAGGGCTTTTGTCTTTCCTGCCTGGGCGATTACACCGAGAACGAGGAACCGCAGCCGCAGGTGGTGCTGGCGTTGGGATTGCGGATGACGAACTGCGCGCCTTCCAGGTCTTCCTTGTAGTCGATCTCGGCGCCGACCAGGTATTGAAAGCTCATCGGGTCGACGAGCAGTTGCACGCCGTCCTTGTCCAGCACGGTGTCATCTTCGTTGACGACTTCGTCAAACGTGAAACCGTACTGGAAGCCGGAACAGCCGCCGCCCTGCACGAAAACGCGCAGCTTCAGTTCGGGGTTGCCCTCTTCGGCCAACAGGTCTTTCACTTTGGCGGCAGCCGAGTCGGTGAACACCAGGGGGATAGGCGGGGGGGCCTGAAGGTCGACGGTTTCGGTCACTGCATTCATGGTTCACTCCTGGCCGATTCGGCCATATTTCAGTGAGCGGCGTCGCCGCTCGTATGGTGTCACTATAGCGCAGGGCTTGACCAGACTCAAAGTTCCAGTTTGACACTGCGCGAGGCGCGGACGGTTTCACCCTCGAGGACGCTGACAGTCACACTTTCGGGGACAAATCCGTCGGGCACGGCCAGGATGCCCTGACTGCGCTGGTACTGGTCGAACTGCAGGGCGAGCGAGGCAGCAGCCAGGTTCTCGCCCGTGGCCGTGACGGGTCCGGTTTCGGCCTTGACTTGCATGGGCGCAAGGTCGACGGTGACGGTTTCGCCCTTGAGCACCCCGGTGGCCTGAAAACGTAGGGCGCCCGCGAAAGGCGTGCCGCCATTGCGGCCGCTGCGCATCAGCAGCACCTTGTAGCGCAGACCGCCGCCTTCGCGGTCGATCTGCACGCCGCGGATATCCACGGACCCTTCCGGACCGGGCGGCAGCAGTTGTTCATAGAACGCCAGTTGGTCTCGCACCCGGCCGACCTCGGCCTGCGCGGCGTGAAGCTGGGTTTCCAGCTCCTGGCGGGCGGATCGCTCGATGACCAGTTCGCCGTCGGCGGTATCGAGTTGGCCGCGAATGTAGCGGAGCTGCGTGGCCTGCTGGCGCATGGCCTCGTCCTGGGCCTCGGCCTGCTGGACACTGATGACCACGGCGTCTTGCGGGCGGTAGAGGTGGCGCGCGTGAAAGAAACCGGCAGCCCCGCCCACCAGCACGCCCAACAGCAGCATCGCGCATAGGCGCACGATTGCGCCATGGTTGGCGCGCGGCTGGGGACGGGCTGAGGGATCTGCGGGCATAAAGAGCAAGGTTGGCGGGGGCGGGCCGCCCTGGCCTTACGGCAGAATGGCGACCTGGTCGAGGCCGACCGTTTCGGGGATACCGAACATCAGGTTCATGTTCTGCACCGCCTGGCCGGCGGCGCCCTTGACCAGATTGTCCTGCACCACCATGACGATCAGCAGGTCGCCGTTGCCCGGGCGGCTGAGCGCGATGCGCAGGTTATTGGAACCGCGCACCGAACGCGTTTCGGGATGGCTGCCGGCAGGCATGACGTCCACAAAGGGTTCATCGGCATAGCGCTGCTCGAACAGGGCCTGGAAGTCGGTATCGCGCGCTTCGGGGTTGATGCGGGCATAAATGGTGGAGAACATGCCGCGGATCATCGGCACCAGATGCGGCACGAACGTCAGGCCCACCTTGCCGCCAGCCAGCTTTTCCAGCTGGGCAGAGATCTCGGGGTGGTGGCGATGGCCGGCCACGCCGTAGGCCTTGAAGTTGTCGGAGGCTTCGGAGAACAACGAGCCCACTTCCGCCTTGCGGCCCGCGCCGGACACGCCCGACTTGCAGTCGGCGATCAGCGTTTGCGTATCGACCAGCGGCTTGCCGCCTTCGAGCAGCGGCGCCAGGCCGAGCAGCACCGTGGTCGGGTAGCAGCCGGGGTTGCCGATGACGCGCGCCTTGGAGATGGCCTCGCGATTCAGTTCCACCAGGCCATATTGCGATTCGGCCAGGATGTCCGGGCAGGTATGGGGAATCTTGTACCAGCGCTCGAACGTGGGGATGTCCTGCAGGCGGAAGTCGGCGGCCAGGTCGATGACGCGGGTGCCGGCGGCGATGAGCTCTTGCGCTTGCGCCATGGCTACGCCGTGCGGCGTGGCAAAAAAGACGACGTCGCAGTCCGTCAGCGAGGCCTTTTCCGGGGCCGAGAAGGCAAGCTTCACACGGCCGCGCAGGTTGGGATACATGTCAGCGACGGGCAGGCCGTCTTCCTTGCGGGACGTGATCGCAGTCAGTTCCACGTTGGGATGCTGCGACAGCAAGCGCAGCAGTTCGACGCCGGTATATCCGGTGCCGCCGACGATACCAACCTTGATGCGGGTGTTCGATGCTTGGGCCATGATGGATGCTCTTCGGAGAACGAATGACGATTGTATCGCTCGGGAAACGGGGGATTGCACCGGCGTGCCGGATTTGGCACTGCAAACCTTTTTTCCGACCGGGTGGGCGGCGCGGAGTTCCACGCAGGGCCGGCGATGACACAGCATTGCCGGCCCAAAAACAAAAAGCCCGCCGAAGCGGGCTTTTTGCAGGGCATTAACGCTTGCTGAACTGCTTGCGACGACGCGCCTTGCGGAAGCCGACCTTCTTACGTTCGACTTCACGGGCATCGCGCGTGACGAAGCCAGCTTGCGACAGCGAGGGCTTCAGCGTGGCGTCGTAATCGATCAGGGCACGCGTGATGCCGTGACGGATTGCGCCGGCTTGGCCGGTTTCGCCGCCGCCGTGCACGTTGACCTTGATGTCAAACGATTCCAGGTGGCCGGTCAGTTCCAGCGGCTGGCGCACGACCATGCGGCCGGTTTCACGAGCGAAGAACTCGTCGACGGGCTTGCCGTTGACGACGATCTTGCCAGTGCCCTTCTTGATGAAAACGCGAGCCACCGAAGTTTTGCGACGGCCGGTTCCGTAATTCCAGTTACCGATCATGGCGTTTCCTTAGAGATCCAGCGTCTTGGGCTGCTGGGCGGTATGCGGGTGCTCGGCACCGGCATAGACCTTAAGCTTCTTGATCATGGCGTAGCCCAGAGGACCCTTGGGCAGCATGCCCTTGACGGCCTTCTGAATGGCACGGCCGGGAAAACGCTCTTGCATTTTCTCGAAGTTCGTTTCACGGATACCGCCCGGGTACGTCGTGTGGCGGAAGTACTTCTTATCCTTCGCCTTGGCACCGGTAACAACGATATCGGACGCGTTGATGATGACGATGTAGTCACCGGTATCAACGTGAGGCGTGAATTCAGGTTTGTGCTTGCCACGCAGACGACGTGCGACTTCGCTGGCCACACGACCGAGGACTTTGCCCTTGGCGTCGATCACAAACCAGTCACGTTGGACTTCATGCGGCTTGGCCACAAAGGTCTTCATGATGGTTCCTAAGAATAAAAATTTGCTCTGGCCGGAACATCCCGCCAGTGTTCTTTCCCAAACTAGACCGCAATTTGCAGCCCATGGGTTTCAGCCCCTGGCCTACAAATTCCAGCCCTTATCGCCCCCCGCCTAAGCGTTATGAATCCGCCCGTGCAAAGGTCAAAATGAGGGAAAGCCTGAAATTCTAACACGGATGCTCAAAAAATGGGCAAGCGGAAAGATTCCAGATAGCTTGCGGCTGACCGCCACAGGCGGCAGCCGCAAATCTTTTCAAGGGGACAGATTAAGCCCCTGCCCGTTCAGGCGCCCAGATAGGCTTCCAGAACGCGGGGATGACCCAGCAGTTCGCGGCCGGTGCCCTTCAGCGCCAACGCGCCGTTTTCGAGCACGTAGCCGTGCTGCGCGATCTTCAAGGCCTGACGCACGTTCTGTTCGACGAGGAACAGCGTGAGGCCGTCGGCGTTGATGGCGCGCAGCGAACGGAAGATTTCCTGGACCACGATCGGCGCCAGACCCATCGACGGCTCGTCAAGCAGCAACAGACGGGGCTTGGCCATCAAGGCGCGGCCGATGGCGAGCATCTGCTGTTCGCCCCCCGACAGGTTGCCGGCCATGCCGTTGATCCGTTCCTTCAGGCGCGGGAACAGGTTGAACACGTATTCCAGGTCGGTGGCGACGTTCTTCAGGCCGCGGCGGTAGGCGCCGAGTTCCAGGTTTTCCAGCACCGTCATGGTGGTGAGGATGGCCCGGCCTTCCGGCACCTGCACGATGCCGCGCGACACCAACTGGTTCGGCGCGAGGTTGGTGACGTCTTCACCCTCGAAGAGGATGCGGCCGCGCGCCTTGGGCAAGAGGCCCGACAGCGCCAGCAGCGTGGTCGACTTGCCGGCGCCGTTGGCGCCGACCAGGGCGGTGATTTCGTTGGCGTTCAGGTCCAGGTCGATGCCGCGCACGGCTTCGATGTGGCCGTAGTTGACCTCGAGTCCGCGGACTTCCAGCATGGCGCTCATTTGGCGGCCTCCGCTTGTTCGGTGTCTTCGTCGTCTTCGCGGCCCAGGTAGGCCTCGATGACCTGCTCGTTGTTGCGGATTTCCTCGGGACCGCCGCAGGCGATGATCTTGCCGAAGTTCAGCACCGCGATCCGTTCGCACAAGCCCATGACGAAGCGCATGTCGTGCTCGATCATGAGGATGGTGTAGCCGCGATCGCGGATCGCCAGGATCTCGCGCATCAGTTCGGCGCGTTCGCCGGTGTTCATGCCGGCGACGGGCTCGTCCAGCAGCAGCAGCTTGGGCTCGGTGGCCAGCGCGCGCGCCAGCTCCAGGCGGCGCTGCTCGCCGTAGGACAGGTTGTCGGCCAGATCGTTGGCCTTGTGATCCAGGCGCATCCACGTCAGCAGTTCGTGCGCGCGCTCACGGGCGCGCTGCTCGTGCTCGCGGTAGCCGGGCAGGCCCAGCAGGAGGCTGGGGAAACCGTAGTTCATGTGGCGGTAGGCGCCCACGACGACGTTTTCCAGCAGCGTCATCTCCTTGAAGAGACGGATGTTCTGGAACGTGCGGGCAATGCCCATGCGCGTGATGCTGTGCGGCTTCTTGCGCAGGACGCTTTCGCCCTGGAACGTGATGGCGCCGCCGCTGGGCGGCAAGAGGCCGGTGATCAGGTTGAAGACCGTGGTCTTGCCGGCGCCGTTCGGGCCGATCAGGCCGAAGATGGCGCCTTCGGGCACGGACAGGCTGACGTCATGCAGCACATGCAGGCCGCCAAAGCTCTTGGAGACGGAGGACAGCTCAAGCATGACGCTTCCCTCCCTGGCGGCTTTGACGCATCCAGCGCTTGAAGCGCGCCGGATCCCAGATGCCTTGCGGCAGGAACAACACAATCACCACCAGGATCACTCCATTCGCGATCAGGCGCAGATCCGCAAATCCGCGCAGCAATTCGGGCAGCACCGTAATGATGAAGCTGCCGATCACGGGACCGGCCAGGCCGCCGATGCCGCCGAGGATCGCCATCGTCAGGATTTCGACGCCGCGGTCGAAGCCGTATTCGTTGGGACCAATGAAGAACGTCAGGTGCGCGTTCAGTGCGCCGGCCAGGCCGGCGATCATCGCGCCGGCGACGAAGGCCAGCATCTTGTTCGAACGCACGTTGATGCCCATCAGGCCAGCCGCCGTTTCGTCGCCACGGATGGCGTCGAAGGAACGGCCGATCTTGGAAGCACGCACGCGCCACAGCACGAACAGCACGATGATGACGGACAGCAGCACGTGCCACCACTGCGTGAGCTGCGGAATGCCGTTCAGGCCCAGCGCGCCGCCCGTGATGGACTCGGTGTTCAGGATGGTCACGCGGACCACTTCACCGAAGCCCAGGGTGGCCATTGCCAGGTAGACCCCGGACAGCCGCAACGTTGGCAGGCCGATCAAGGCCGCCACCAGCGCGGGCGCGGCCATGCCGCCAGCCAGCGCCACCGCGAACGGGGCGTCGTAATTCATGGTGAGCAGCGCGGCGGTGTAAGCCCCGATGCCCATGAAGGCGGCGTTGGCCATGGCCAGCATGCCGCAGGCCAGCGTCAGCCAGATGGAGAGGGCCAGGAGTGCATTGGTGCCAAGCGTCAGCACCAGGTTGCCGTAGATGGCCCAGAAATTTTCGAATCCGCTCATACCTTAAGCCTTGCGTTGAACCACTTTGCCGAACAGACCTTGCGGGCGGACCAGCAGGATCAGGAACAGCAGGCCGAAAGCCACCGCGTCGCGCATGGTGGAGCCGATGTAAGCCACGGACAGCACCTCGGCGAAGCCCAGGAAGAGACCGCCCAGCATGGCGCCGCGGATGTCCCCCATGCCGCCCAGGATGATGACCGCGATGCCCTTGTGCAGCATCGGTTGGCCCATCAGCGGGAACAGCGCGTTCGAGTACAAGCCGATCAGCACGCCGGCCACGCCGCCCAAGGCGGCCGCGGCGAACGAGGTGGTGATGAACAGCTTTTCGACGTTGATGCCCAGCAGCCAGGCCGCCTTGGGCGATTCGGCAATAGCGCGCAGCGCGCGGCCGAACTGCGTGCGGCGCATGACGTACATCAGCACGGCCATCAGTGCGAACGACAGGAAGATGATGCCCAGCTCGATGACGGTCAGATGCAGGCCGGCAACTTCGATGACTTCCTCGGGCACGGTGCCGTGCGGGAAGCGCAGGTTGCTGGCGCCAAAGATGCTTTGGGCGCCGTTGTTCAGGATGATGCCGACACCAATGGTGGCGATCATGGGAATCAGGTGGGGTGCGTTGCGCTTGCGCAGCGGCTTGAGGACCAGGTAGTCGATGATGACCCCGGTAAAGCCGGCGACGAAGAACGCGACCATCAGCGCGGCCCACAAGGGCAGGCTGAACTGCTGAACCACGACAAGTGCCGCGTAGGCGCCAACCATGAAGACGGCGCCATGCGCCAGGTTGATCACCCCGAGCACGCCGAAAATCAGCGTGAAGCCGAGCGCGAACAGTGCATACACACAGCCCAGCGACAAGGCATTGACGAATTGTTGTTCGAACATGATGGGACTTTCCAGATCTGAGAGGGCCACCTCGCCGTGCCCACAGCGAGGTCTTTTCTGCTTCCGGGGAAGCTTTCTACTTGGGACGGCCCTGCGATAAAAAGCGCCTTGCAGACGACCGTGAGGCCATCCGCAAGGCGCATCCCCCCGCGCGGGGATGCGTACTGCTTACTTCTCGATGACGTACTTGCCGTCCTTGGTCACGCTGACGATCGGCGCCTGGTCGGCGTCGTAACCGGCCGGCTTACCGGCGCGATCGTTGGCCTGGCGGAACTTGAACGGGCCGGTGGCGCCGGTCCAGGTCACGGCCGGCAGGGCGTCGCGCAGGGCAGCGCGATCCTTGGCCAGTTCGCCGGAGATCTTGGTGTTCTTCAGGGCCTGGGCGACGATGTACATGGCGTCATACGACTGCGCCGCGAACTGGTCGGGAGCATTCGTGAACTTGGCCTTGTAGGCGTCGATGAACTTGACGTTCTCGGGGGCCTTGTTCTCGATCGACCACGGGCTGCCGATCCAGAGATTGTTCGATGCGCCGCCGGGGGCCAGGTCGAAAATCTTGACCGAGTTCATGCCGTTGCCGCCGATGACCGGCACGTTCAGGCCAAGCTGGCGGGCCTGGACCATGATCGGGGCGCCTTCGGCCAGCAGTGCGGACAGCACGATGGCGTCGGGGTTGGTGCCCTTGATCTTGGTGAGCTGGGCCTTGAAGTCCACGTCGCCCTTGGCGAACGTTTCGGTCGTGGTGACCGGGATCTTCTGGTCTTCCAGGGCCTTCTTGAAATTGTCGTAGCCGCTCTTGGTGAAGACGTCGTCGTTGCCGTAGAGCACCGCCACGTTCTTCAGGCCGGTCTTGGCCTTGACGGTGGAGATGGTGGCGGGCAGCACGTCGGCTTCGGTGACCGAGTTGCGGAATACGTAGTTGCCGATGGAAGTGATGCCGTCAGCGGTGTTGGAGGTGCCGAAGGCGACCGTCTTGGCGGCCTGGGCGACCGGATCGGCGGCCTGGGCGGAGTTCGACAGGGTGGGACCGAAGACCATCAGGACGTTGTCCTTGAAGATCAGCTTCTTGAAGACGTTGATGGCTTCTTCTTTCTTGCCTTGTTCGTCTTCGATCACCAGCACGATCTTGTTGCCGTTGATGCCGCCTGCGGCATTGATTTCGTCGGCGGCAAGCTGGAAACCGTTGCGGATCGACACGCCATACTGGGCGGCGCCGCCGGACAGGGCTTCAGCCACGCCCAGCTTGATGTCGGCAGCGTGGGCGGCCGGGACGATACCGGCGGCGATCAGCGCGGCCAGCAGCTTTTTGGTCTTGGATTGCATGGTTGTTACCACCTTAAAGTCTGTCTCGGAATATTGGTAATCCGGGCTGATGTAATCCTGCCGGATTGACGTCGATGCCGCCTAAAGGCCGCATGTATGCGCGTCAAGACCCGGGATATTACTCCTTTGTATCAGGCCGAAACTCGAATGCCGTTCAACAAAAGCCTCAAAACCGCCCATTTTTTTGTAAAAAACGTGTGGTTACTAGCACAAACCCTGAAACTCACCGAATGCCATTCGGCACCGGTTTCCTCCTAACTCCTGGCCGACAGCGCCACGCCCAGATATTGGCCGAACGCGCCCTCGGTCAGGCGAAACCACGGCATCTCGCTGTCGCGAAAGCCCATGTAACTATCATGCAATGCCTTGAATCTGGGGTCTTTGGCGCCCAAGTCCTTGTAGACCTGCTGCGATGCCTCAAAGGCTGCGTCCATGATCGACCGGGGAAAAGCGCGCACTTGCGCGCCATTCGTGGTCAGTTGCGCCAGTGCCTGGGGATTGAGGGCGTCGTATCGGGCCGTCGCGGTGGTGTGCGCGGCTAGCGCGGCGGATTGCACGACGGCTTGATAGTGCTTGGGCAACTGGTTCCAGACCTCGTCGTTGATGTAGAGGGACAGCTGTTCACCGCCCGCCCACCACCCGGGTGCGTAGTAATACTTAGCTACTTTATTCAGCCCAAGCTTCGCGTCTTCGTACGCGCCCGCCCCCGCGACAGCCTGCAGCCCATCTTTCTCGAAGGCCTCGGCCAGCTTGGCCAAGTCGACCTGCTGCGGCACGACGCCCAGACGGGACAGCACGTCGCCCGCCAATCCGCCGACCTGCATCTTCAGGTCTTTCAGGTCGCCGGTGCGCTTGATTTCCTTGACATACCAGCCGCCCATCTGGGCGCCGGTATTGCCCAGCGGAAAGTTGATGATCTTTTCGGGCTTGAAGAGTTCGCGCGTCAGGCGCAGGCCCTCGCCTTCGCTCATCCAGGCGTTCATCTGGCGCGCGTTCAGGCCGAACGGCACCGCCGCGTCGAAGCTGAAGGCGGGATTCTTGGCGTAGTAGAGGCGCGAGGAGACGTGGCCGCATTCCACCTTCTTGGTGGACACGGCTTCCATCAGATCGGCGGCGGCAACGACTTCGCCGTCCGGAAAGTGGCGGATGTTGAACTTGCCGCCCGTGGATTCGGCAACGATCTTGCAGAAGTTTTCGGCGGCGCCGACGCGCAGGTCCAGGGCGCTGGGAAAGCCTGAAGACAGGCGCCAGTTGACCGAGGGCATGTCCTGGGCGAACGCGGGCGCGCTGACCGCGGCGCCAGCGACGGCGCCCAGGCTGGCGCGCTTCAGGAATGAACGTCGTTGCATCACTTTGCTCCTATACGGCAACACCCGGGACTTTGAGCAATACCCGCCGGATATTACACGGTGGCAATGACCGGAACGGCTAGAGGAAATCCCGAGCGTAAAGGGATTGCAAAGCGGGCAAATAGAGGGAACCGGCGGCGCCTTGGCCGCCGCCGGTCCGCGGGATCAGGTCCCGGCGATCGCCATCTGCTCGATGAGGATCGAGCCCGTGGTCTTGGTGCCGCGCGAAATGGTGTCGGCGCCGACCGCGACGATCTGCTGGAACATGTCGGCCAGGTTGCCGGCGATGGTGACTTCCTGCACCGCGTGCTGGATCTGGCCGTTTTCGACCCAATAGCCGAAGGCGCCGCGCGAGTAGTCGCCCGTCACGTAATTGACGCCCTGCCCGATCAGTTCGGTCACGAGAAAGCCCGTGCCCAGCTTCTTGAGCATGGCTTCGAAGTCGTCGCCGCGGCGGGTCTGCGTGGAGCTGAACACCAGATTGTGCGAGCCGCCGGCGTTGCCGGTGGTGGTCATGCCCAGCTTGCGGGCGGTGTAGGACGACAGGAAATAGCCTTCGAGCACGCCATCCGACACCACGTTGCGGCGGCGCGTGCGCACGCCCTCGTCGTCGAACGGCGAGCTGCCCATGGCGCCTCGGATATGCGGGTCTTCGACCAGGTTGATGTGCTTGGGAAAGAGCGGCTTGCCCAGCGAATCCACCAGGAAGCTCGCCTTGCGGTACAGGGCGCCGCCGTTGACGGCCTGGGTCAGTGCGCCGACCAGGCCAAGCGCCAGCGGCGCCTCGAAGAGGACCGGGAACTTGCCGGTGCGCACGCGGCGGGCCGACAGGCGCGACAGCGTGCGTTCGGCGGCATAGCGGCCGATGGCCTCGGGCGAGGCCATCTTGGCGGGATCGCGCTCGGACGTGTACCAGTAGTCGCGCTGCATGCCATTGCCGCGGCCCGCGATGGGCGCCACGGACAGGCTGTGGCGCGAATACGGGTATCCGCCCAGAAAGCCGCGCGTGTTGCCCATCACGAACTGGCCTTCGTACGTGCCGACCGAGGCGCCGTCGGTGTTGGTGATGCGCGGATCAACCTCGCGGGCGGCGCGCTCGGCGCGCAGCGCCAGTTCGGCCGCTTCCTCGGTGGAGACGGTCCAGGCGCGGTGCAGGTCCAGGTCGGGGAATTCGGTGGCCAGCTGGTCGGCGTCGGGCAGGCCGGCGGCCGGGTCGGCGGCGGTATGGCGGGCGATGTGCCAGGCAGCTTCGACCGTCTGGCGCAGGGCGGCTTCGGAAAAGTCGGACGTCGACGCGGAGCCGCGGCTTTGCCCGGCGTAGACCGTCAGGTCCAGCGCCCGGTCGCGCGTTTGCTCAACGGTTTCGATGTCGTTCTTGCGGACCGAGACGGACAGTCCCAGGCTTTCGGAGACTTCCGCGGCGGCGTCGGAGGCGCCAATCTGGCGCGCGTAGGCCAGGGTTTGCTCGACAAGTTCGGAAAAACGCGCGTGATTCGCCGCCAGCGGCAAGGATGAGGAGGTTTTAACCATTGCAGTCCAATTTGCAGAGACGGTTATCATAGCCAAGTCTGTCATTGCGCAGTTTTCCATGAATTCCAATTCCCAAGAAGATTCCGTCGACGACGGTTACGACGAGAACGGCTACGACCGTCCCAGCAAGTCCCAGGTCAAGCGTGACATGCACGCCCTGCTGGACCTGGGTAAGCAGTTGATCGCGCTGTCGCCCGAACGTCTGAAGCAATTGCCGCTCGAAGAACGGCTGTACGAGGCCATCCGCATGGCCCAGCGCACCACTGGCCGCGAGGGTCTGCGGCGTCAGGTCCACTTCGTGGGCAAGCTGATGCGCGACGCGCCGGCCGATGCCATCCGCAAGCAGCTCGACGTCTGGGAGAACGGCTCCCGCGAGGAAACGGCCGCCATGCACCGTCTAGAGGGGCTGCGCGACCGCCTGCTCGATGACGACGACGCCCTGACCCGCCTCCTCAGCCTCAATCCGCAGGCCGACGTGCAGCAGTTGCGCACGCTGATCCGTGCCGCGCGCAAGGAAAAGCTGGCCAATGCATCGCTGCTGCAGGGCCAGGAGCCGCAGAAAAAGCACTACCGCGCGCTGTTCCAGGCGCTCAAGACCCTTACCCTCTGACCATCCCGACCGCCCGTCCATGACCGCACCGACCGACCTGCTCGACTGCATCGAGATCGAGACCGCCCCCAATCCCACGCATGCCGTGATCTGGCTGCACGGCCTGGGCGCCGACGGCAACGATTTCGCGCCCATCGTGCCGGAACTGCGCCTGCCCGCCGGGCGCGGTGTGCGCTTCGTGTTCCCGAATGCGCCGGTTCAGCGGGTCACCATCAACAACGGCATGTCGATGCGCTCGTGGTACGACATCCTGGTGATGGATCTGGTGCGCGTGGAAGACGGCCGCGGCATCCGCGCCTCGGAAGCCGCCATCCACCAGTTGATCGCCCGCGAAAACGCGCGCGGCATCCCGACGTCAAACATCGTGCTGGCCGGGTTCTCGCAAGGCAGCGCCATGACCTTGCACACAGGCCTGCGCCTGAAAGAAAAACTGGCCGGAATGATAGCGCTGTCGGGCTATCTGCCGCTGCTGGACACGGCTGAGGCCGAACGCCAGCCCGCCAACGATGCCACGCCGATCTTCATGGCCCATGGCCAGTACGATCCGGTGGTGTCGCTGGCGCGCGCCGAAGCGTCGCTGGCGGAATTGAAGCGGCTGGGCTATGACGTGCGCTGGCACACGTATCCGATGCCGCACTCGGTCTGCGCCGAGGAAGTGGCGGACATTTCGGACTTCCTGAACGAAGTGCTGGTCTAGGCAGCACGGGCCGGGAGCGATATCGGGCGGCGCGCAAGGCGCGGCTCGTGTTCCTGGCCGATGGGCGCGCAGCCCTGGCGCGCCTACGATGGATGAGCCGCCCGCAATGGCTCAAAGTTCCGAACGTCCCCAAAACGCCCCAAAACGTCATTTTGTATACCAACTGGTATTCCAGCGTCGCATTGTCGGGGCTTCGAAGGCGTGCGTCCATAGAGAAAAACGCCAATCGTAAAAGGCTTGTCGCCTGACTGTCTTGAATATAGTATTCGATCCAAGCCTTACCGGCCCGGGCCAACTCTGTTCGGGCTTCCCTGTTGTTGCAGTCGATCCATCCCATTGGCCGTGTTGCGCCGATCCATTGGCGCATTCAAGACGCAGGAGAAAGTCCCGTGAAGACCTTGCCCTTGCCCCGCCTGGCAGGCGCGGCGCTGCTCGCGCTGCTCGCCCCTCTGGCCGCCCAGGCCGAAGCCCTGAACCCGCCCGTGAAGGTGCGCTACGAAGAAGTGGTGCGATCCATTCTGTATGTGCCGAAGTACGTCGCGCTATCGCAGGGGTACTTCAAGGACGCCGGGCTGGACGTGTCCATGAAGACCTCGCAAGGCACCGACAAGGGCATGACCGCCCTGCTGTCGGGCAGCGCGGACATCGTGCTGATCGGACCCGAGGCGTCCATTTACGTGCAGAACAGCGAATCGCCGGTCAAGCCCAAGATCTTTGCCGGCTTGACCGCCACCGACGGCTTTTTCCTCTTGGCGCGCAAGCCGGTCGACAAGTTCGACTGGTCCATGCTCAAGGGCAAGGAAGTCATCGGCTTTCGCCCCGGATCGAATCCCATCGTGTTCCTGGAGACCGCGCTGCGCAAGCACGGCCTGGATCCCCAGAAAGACGTGAAGCTGCTCAACAACATCGGCATCCCGGCGCGCGCCGGCGCCTGGATGGCGGGCCAGGGCGAGTACGGCATCTTCCTGGAGCCCGAGGCCGGCGAGCTGGTACGCAACGGCAAGGGGCACATCGTCGCGTCCGTCGGGCATGAAGTCGGGCAGGTGGACTACACAGTCTTCACCGCCACCGACAAATATATCCGCGACAATCCCAAGGTCATCCAGGCCTGGACCGACGTGGTGGCGCGCGCCGAGAAATACGTGAAGGACACGCCCGCGGCCACGCTGGCCCCGCAGATCATGACCTTCTTTCCCGGCATGGACCAGGCCGCGGTGACCGAGGCGATCGAGCGTTACAAGCAATATCAGATCTGGAAGACCACGCCGCTGGTGACGGCGCAGGCAATGTCGCAATTGCAGGACATGCTGGTCGCCAGCGCCGTGATGAAGGACAGCGCCCGCGTGAAGTACGAGGACGTGGTGATCGCCGACTTTGCCAAGAAGGCGCAATGATGGGCGCCGCCATCCACAACCTGAAGCCGGCGCCCGCCACGGCCAAGATCGAGCTGCGCGAGGTCTGTCTTTCCTACTTCACGCCGGAGGGCGAGACCGAGGCGCTGTCGAACGTCTCGTTCAGCCTGGCGCCGGGCGAGTTCGTCAGCCTGATCGGGCAAAGCGGCTGCGGCAAGAGCACGCTGCTGTCGTTGATCGCCGGCCTGATTCCGCCAACCTCGGGTGCGGTGCTGGTCGACGGGCAGGCGGTGACCAAGCCAAACGCCCGCATCGGCTACATGCTGCAGCAGGACTACCTGTTCGAGTGGCGCACCATCCTGGACAACGTGATGCTGGGCGCCGAAATCCAGGGGCGGCGTGACGCGCGCAGCGAGGCGCGCGCCGTGCACCTGCTTGAAAAATGCGGCCTGGGCGCGTTCCTGTCGCATACACCCCGGCAGTTGTCGGGCGGGATGCGGCAACGCGCGGCGCTGGCGCGCACGCTGGTGACTGAACCCGATGTGATCCTGCTGGACGAACCGTTTTCCGCGCTGGATTCGCAGACCCGGCTGGCGATCTCCGACGAAGTCGTGGACATCCTGCGGCGCGAAGGCAAGACGGTGGTGCTGGTGACGCACGACATCGGCGAGGCCATCGCAATGACCGACCGCGTGATCGTGCTGTCGCGCCGGCCGGGACGCCTGAAGAGCCAGTACCGCATCCATTACGGCGACGGTCAGGTCCGCCCCACGCCTTTCCAGGCGCGCTCGCGTCCGGAGTTCAACACCTACTTCAAACAGCTCTGGGACGAGCTGGATGTTCACGTGGAGGGCTGACCCATGAACGCGCCGATTGCCAATACCGTTGCGCTGCGCGCCGTACCCGGCCCCAGCGAGAAATACCTGAACTACCTGCGCCGCGACCGCGCCCGCCGCCGCAATATCCGCGTGGCCCAGGCGCTGCTGCTGGCGGTCTTTCTATGCGCGTGGGAAATCCTGCCGCGCATGCACATCCTCAATCCGCTGCTCACCAGCTATCCCAGCGCGCTGTGGCCCACGTTCCTCGAACTGTGGAACCACGGCAGCCTGGGCAAGCACATCATGACGACGCTGTCGGCGACGCTGGTCGGCTTTGTGCTCAGCATGGGAATCGGGATCGTGGTGGCGGCCGCGCTGTGGTGGTCGGACTTTCTGTACAAGGTGCTGGACCCCTTCCTGGTCGTGGCGAACGCCATGCCCAAGATCGCATTCGTGCCGATCTTCTATCTGTGGCTGGGGTCGGACTATGCGGTGTACGGCATGGCGGTCGCGATTGCGGTGTTCGTGACCATCATGGTGGTGTATGCGGGATTCCGCGGCATCGACCTGAACAAGGTGAAGCTTGCCCACACGTTTGGCGCCAGCCGCTGGCAGGTGCTGACCAAGGTCGTGCTGCCGGGCAGCGTGCCCACGCTGATCGCCGCCGTGAAGATGAACATCGGCCTGGCGCTGGTCGGCGTGATCGTGGGCGAATTCCAGTCGGCGGATTCGGGACTGGGCTTTCTCATCATGAACGGCAGCCAGGTGTTCAAGCTGAACATCGTCATGACCGCCATCGTGATGCTGGCGCTGATCTCCAGCGTCATGTATCTCGTCATCTACCGCGTCGAGTCCGCCGTGGCGCGGCGCTACGGCTAAGGAGGCAGCATGGAATTCCCCCAATGGGTGAAGGATCGCGTCGTGGCTCGCCAAGGCTGCCTGCATCCCTATGACGAACTGCCAGGCGCGCGCACGGCGGTGGTGGTCATCGACATGCAGCAGTATTTCCTGATGCCGGGCTACCAGGGCGAATGCGCCCCCGCGCGTCAGATCATCGAACCCATCAACCGCCTGTGCAGCGCGGTGCGCGATGCGGGCGGGGTCGTGGTGTGGGTGCAGACGGCGTCGGACAACGCGGACGTGTTCTGGTCGCATCACCACGGTTTGATGCTGACGCCGGAGCGCAGCGCCCGCCGCCTGGAGACGCTGCGGCGCGATTCGCCGGGCTTCGCGCTGCACCCGGACCTGCACGCGCAGGCTACCGACCTGCGCGTGGTCAAGCGCTTTTACAGCGCCATGGCGCCGGGATCGTCGGAACTGGAGCCGCTGCTGCGCGGCCTGGGCGTGGATACGCTGCTGATATCCGGCACCGTCACCAACGTGTGCTGCGAATCCACCGCGCGCGACGCGATGATGCGGGACTTCCGGACCATCATGGTCGACGATGCGCTGGCCGCCGTGACGCCGGCCGAGCACGAAAACGCGCTGCACGGCTGGATGCTGTTCTTTGGCGACGTGCTGTCGGTGGACGAAGCGGCCGCGCGGCTTAAACCGGCGCAGCCGTCCCGCAGGACCGCCTGAAGCATCCCGCCTCGCCCCATATCACCCCAGGTCCAGCCAGACCCGGCGCATCGTCGGATCCTCGGGGTCGCGGTCGTTGGTGAAGCCCAGGCTGGTCATCAGCGCCAGCATGGGCCGGTTGGTCGACAGCACCAGGCCGTCGATGTATTCCAGGCCCTGCTCGCGCGCGGCGTCGATCAGCGCGGTCATGAGCTGACGTCCCAACCCGCGCCGCTGCCAGTCGTCGCCGATCACCAGCGCGTATTCGGCGCCTCGGCCGTCGGGGTTGCGAAGGTAGTGGGCAAAGCCCACCAGCACCTCGCGCGGATGGCCGCGATTGGCGGGATTGGGCACCTGCGTCGCCGCCACCAGCGCGAGCTCGCGGTGATAGTCCACCTGCGTGTAGCGCGACACCATGCGCGGCGTCAGTTCGCGCATCATCGACACGAACCGCATGTAGCGCGACCGCTCCGACAGACCGCGGATGAATTCCTGCAGCGCCTCGCCGTCTTCGGGACGGATCGGGCGCAGCACCCATGGGATGCCGTCGTCGAAACGACGCACCTGCACCAGCCGCGCCGGATACGGATGGATCGCCATGTGCGGGTAGCCGGTGGTCTGCGGCGACGCGCAGCCGGGCGTTTCGGTCAGCGTCATGCGCAGGCCGCCGGCGCGCAGATGCGTTTCGCCGGCATAGAGCGGATCGATGTCCAGGGATTCGATGTCGGGCAATTCCGACACCAGTTCGGACACCAGCACCAATGCCTGCTGCAGCGCCTCGGCGGCCAGGTGGCCGACCCGGGGAGCCAGCACCCGGCGCCACAGCCGGCTGCGTTCGATGAGCTGGCGCGCCAGATAGCCGTTCAGCGGCGGCAGGTCCATGCCGCGCTCGGCCAGCGACAGCACCGCGTCCGGCCCGCCCGCGCCAAAGCGGATCACGGGGCCGAACTGCGGATCGCGCCGCACGCGGATCGCCATGGGCCGGGACTCGGCCTCGCCCGCCGCGGATGGCACAGCGGCATCCGACAGCGGCACATAGAACAGCGACAGCAACGTGCGGATCTCGGCGGTGTTCAGTTCGCGCCGGCAATCGGCACGCACGCGCGCAACGATCTCGCGCGCGGCCGCCAGATCCGGCACATGGCTGGCGGGTTCGGGCGGCTGCGTCTGCAACAGCAATTGCTGGTTGTAGTGGTGCGACGCCAGCACGCCGAAAGCGTCCGCGGCCGACTCGGGCGTGCGGAACGCCGACGTGCCCGCATCGTCCAGCATGCGCCGCAACGGTCGCATGCCGGCATCGCCCATGAAGCAGGTCACCACGGGTTTCTTGGCCGACGGCGCGATCTGCGCCAGTTCGCGCGCCACCGCAGGCATGTCGGCCAGGGCATCGGGCGCCAGCAGCACCAGCACGCCGTCGACGCCGGCGTCGTCCAGGACGGCTTCGAGCATGGCGCGGATGCGCTCGGGCGTCATCGGCAGATAGGTGATGACGGGGTTGGCGGTGCCGGCGTCGGGCTCCAGCATCTCGGCCAGCGCGCGCTGCGTGGCGGGCGTCAGGTCGGCGCGCAGCACGGCGGCGTCGGGGCCGATCAGGTCCATGGCGAGCTGCGGAGGGCCGCTGCCGTTGGAGATCAGCGCCACGCGGCGGCCCTTGGGGCGGCGCGTGTAGCCCAGCACTTTGACGGCCGAGAAGAGCTGCACGAAGTAGCGCACGCGCACGGCGCCGGCCCGGCGCAGGGCCGCGTCGAAGATGGCGTCGCTGCTGTCGGCATCTGAGCGGCCGGCCTTGAGCACGATGACCGGCTTGATGCTGGCTGCGGCCCGCAGGGTGCTCATGAATTCGCGGGCGGGCCCGACATCTTCCAGGTAGAGGACGATACTGTCCGTGCGCGGATCGCTGGCCAGGTAGTCCAGCAGCTTGGGCAGGCCCACGACGGCTTCGTCGCCCAGCGACACGGCGGTGGAAAAGCCGATGTGCACGTCCTCGGCCCAGTCCATGACGGCGGCCATGATGGAGCGCGACTGCGCCACCAGCGCCACGCGGCCGGCGCGGGCCAGCACCGGGTGCTGGCTGAAATTCAGGCCCGCGTGCGGCCGCTGCGCCCCAAAGGAGCGCGGGCCCAGCAGTTCGCAGTGGTTTTCCTCGGCCCAGGCCCGGCACAGCGCCAACGTGCCACGCGGGTACGGGTCGGGCAGTTCGTGGGGCAGCAGGATCACGGCGCGAGGCGACAGCGGCGCCAGGCGGCGCAGCGTTTCCGGCAGCACGGCGGGCGACACGCAAACCAGGGCCAGATCAGGCCGATCGCCCGCGGACAGGCCTTCGAGCTTGTCCGGCAGGCAGGGCGCGGCGCCGGGTTCGACGGCGACAACCGTGGTCTTTGCCTTCAGGGCGGGAGACAGGGAACTTGCAGCGGGCAGCGGGCGGTCGGCCACGATCACCAGCGAGGCAGGTTCGAACATCGGCGCAAGAGCGTGTCTCAACATAGGGAGGTCGGGCCAGGGCCTGTTCACACTAATCTAAAATAGCGTTCATCGTATCAAGACAAGCCCGCTGTCCGCTTGATGAGGACACTGCCCGACGCCGCTTTGTGGCGCCGCAGCCGCTAACACTGCCACCTATGACTTCCAACGCCACTACTCCCATTCGCACCCGCTTCGCGCCTTCGCCCACCGGTTTCCTGCATTTGGGCGGCGCGCGCACCGCGCTGTTCTCCTGGGCCTTCGCGCGCCATCATCAGGGCACCTTCGTGCTGCGCATCGAGGACACGGACGTCGAGCGGTCCACCCCGGAAGCGGTGCAGGCCATTCTGGACAGCATGGAATGGCTGGGCATGCAGCCCGACGAAGGCCCCTTCTACCAGATGCAGCGCATGGACCGGTACCGCGAAGTCGTGGCCCAGATGCTGGCCGCCGGCACCGCCTACCACTGCTACAGCTCGCCCGAGGAAGTCGAAGCGATGCGCGAGGCCGCCCGCGCCCGCGGCGACAAGCCGCGTTATGACGGCACCTGGCGCCCGGAACCCGGCAAGACGCTGCCCGCCATCCCCGAAGGCCGCAAGCCCGTCGTGCGCTTCAAGAATCCGCAGGACGGCGCCACGGCCTGGAACGACATGGTCAAGGGCACGATCAGCTTCGACAACACCGAACTCGACGACCTGATCATCGCGCGCCCGGACGGCACGCCCACCTACAACTTCTGCGTCGTGGTCGACGACTGGGACATGGGCATCACGCACGTGCTGCGCGGCGATGACCACGTCAACAACACGCCCCGTCAGATCAACATTCTGCGCGCGCTGGGCGCCACCCTGCCCGAGTACGGCCACGTGCCGATGATCCTGGGTCCGGACGGCGAAAAGCTGTCCAAGCGCCACGGCGCGGTCAACGTCATGGAGTACGACAACGAGGGCTACCTGCCCGAGGCCATGATCAACTACCTGGCCCGCCTGGGCTGGAGCCACGGCGACGACGAACTCTTCTCGCGCGATCAGCTCGTGTCGTGGTTCGACACCAAGCACCTGTCCAAGTCCGCGTCCCAGTGGGATCCCAAGAAGCTGAACTGGGTCAACGCCCACTACATCAAGCAGATGGACAACGCCGAACTGGCCGAGCGCGTGGCCACGCGCGTCGCGTCGCGCGGCGGCTTTCCCGAGAAGATCGACCTGCCGGGCGTCATGGGCCTCTTGAAGGACCGCGCTGAAACGCTGGAGCAACTGGCCGACGGCGCCATGCTGTTCTGCGGCGAGTTCAAGGGCGCGCCGGCCGACCTGGCCGAACAGCACCTGACCGCACCAGCTCGCGAGGCGCTGGCCGACTTCGCGCAGCGCGCGCAGGATGCGGAATGGACGCGCGAAGCGCTGTCCGCGCTGATCAAGGGCGTACTGGCCGACCGCGGGCTGAAGATGCCGCAACTGGCCATCCCGCTGCGCGTGGCGGTCACCGGGCAGACGCAAACGCCTGCGGTGGATGCGGTGCTGGCGCTGCTGGGCAAGGAAACGGTGCTCAAGCGGCTGTCGGCGATCTGAACCCGGGTGTCAGACATGCCCACTACCCAGGTGTCTGACACCCTTGAGATAAATCGCCGCGCACCCGCGACGGCCTACGCAGGGTGTCTGACACCTGCATAATCCAAGGGTGTCAGACACCCACCTAAACAAAGGGCCTTTTCATCCCGGGATGAAAAGGCCCTTTGTTTAG